>JAYVRT010000090.1:0-2553 GCA_043776025.1 Archangiaceae bacterium
CCACTTTCGCAGTCAGCTGCGAGGCCAACATCGCCTTGGCGTCGGTCAAGGGCAGGCCGCGGGCGGACGCGTCGGGAGGGTTATCCCGGAGATAGGACGGCTGCTCGAGGTACTTGGCGATCGTGCTCTTGATCGACTTCTCGTAGTCGGTCAGCTCGGGTCCGAGCTGTCCGATCGAAGTGTCTTTGACCCCGATCGAGCCATCTTTGACGCCGATCGAGCCATCTTTGACGCCGATCGAACCGTCCTTCACGCCGATCGAACCGTCCTTCACGCCGATCGACGGATCCTTCACTCCGATCGACGGATCTTTCACCCCCGAGTAGAGGTTCGCTGGCACGCGATCAAACGAGCTGGCCCCGTTCGACAGCGGCACCGGCGCGGGCGCGACGGCACCGGGCGTGGGCGCCAACGGCTCCGGCTTGGCCACCGGGACACGAACAGGAGAGGGCGACACTCTGATTTTGGGATCGATGGGCATGGATTTCCCCTGTAATTGTCGGGAGATTGTCTCCCAGGTTGCTCCTTCCTAAAACCCCGTTATTCGCGAGATTTTCGGGTTAGGTTTCAAGGGCTTGGAGTCCTTCGGCAAATTTGAGCTGATCAAGCGCATCGGTGCGGGTGGGATGGGTGAGGTCTTCCTTGCCCGATCGCCCGACTCCGCCGAGCCGGTGGTCGTCAAGCGGATCCTGCCCCACCTCACCGAGAATCCGCGCTTCCTCCGGCTGTTTCTCGACGAAGCCCGAATTGCCGCTCGGCTGGTTCACCCCAACATCACCCGGATCCTCGAGCTGGGAGAGGCCAACGGCTGTTGGTACGTCGCGATGGAGCACGTGCCCGGAAGAGACCTGCGCGACCTGCTGCGCCGGATGAAGGAGAACGATCAGCTCACCCCCGTCGGCGTCGTCCTGCGGATCGCCTCGGAGATTGCGGCGGGCCTCGACTACGCCCACCGCGCCACCGACAACGTCGGCAAGCCGCTGAAGATCGTCCACCGCGACGTCTCCCCGCACAACATCATCGTCTCGCGCTTCGGCGACGTGAAGCTGATCGACTTCGGGGTTGCGAAGGCCGCGAACAAGTCGATGCACACCGCCACCGGGATCCTCAAGGGCAAGTTCCCATACATGGCCCCGGAGCAGGCGAACGCGAAGCGCGTCGATCGGCGCACCGACGTCTTCGCGCTGGGGATCGTGATGTGGGAGTTGCTCACGGTGCGGCACCTGTTCCGCGGCAAGTCCGATGCGGCGACGCTGAAGCTGGTGCGCGCTTGCGAGGTGATGCCCCCTTCCGAGGTCGTCCCCGAAGTGCCGCCGAAGGTCGACAAACTGATCCTCAAGGCGCTCTCGAAGGAGCCCCGCCGCCGCTTCCCCGACGCCCGCGCCTTCGCCGAAGCGATTCAGGATGTGCTGCTGGGCCTGGGGCCTGCCGACGTCCAGGGCTTCTACCAGTCGCTGGTCGGGGCCGACGACGAGGACTTCTCGGCCAACTCCGGCTCGCACGAGCTGGCGACCGAGGACGCGACCCAGAGCGCAGAAGCGCCGGTGACGGTGAACCACGGGCCCAAGCGGCCTTCGTCGCCGACCGTGCCGCAGCCGACGCGGATCGAACGATCGCTCGAGGAGACCAGGCGCCGCGAGGTGGTCAGTAAAACCGCCCAGCTGCTGAGCGAGATCAGCGGACGCCCCACCAACCTTGCACCGCAAGCGACCAGCTTCGTCGGCCGCGTCGCGGAGCTGGCGGACCTCCACCAGTTGTTCCGCCAGGGCGCGCGGTTGATCACGCTGCTGGGGCCCGGCGGAGCAGGGAAGACGCGCCTGTCGGTGCAGTTCGCCTCCCAGCTGGTGAGCCACTTTGGCGGTCGGACCGCCGGCGGCCGCAAGGGCGGCGTCTGGTTCTGCGACCTCACCGAGGCCCGCGACATCGACGGCGTCTGCCACGGCATCGCCCGCGCGCTCGAGGTCCCTCTGTCGGCGCGCGATCCGGTGACCCAGCTCGGCCACGCGATCGCCGCCCGCGGAGAGATGATGCTGGTGCTCGACAACTTCGAGCAGGTGGTGAGCCACGCCTCGGCGACCGTCGAGAAGTGGATGGAGATGGCCCCCGAGGCGCGGATCGTCGTCTCGTCCCGAGAGCTGCTGAAGATCACCCATGAGGCGGTCTTCGAGATTCCACCCCTGCGGGTCCCCGCCAAAGGCGAGGCGGTGAGGGCCTCGGAAGCGGTGCAGCTGTTCATCGAGCGCGCCCGCACCGTCAAGCCCGGCTGGGAGCCGACCCCGCCCGAGGAAGACGCGATCGCGGAGATCGTGCGCCAGCTCGACGGAATGCCGCTGGCGATCGAGCTCGCCGCCGGGCGCATGGGGATGCTCTCTCCGGGGCAGTTGGTGCAGCGCCTGCCCCGACGGTTCGACCTGCTCGGCGGCGGCACCGACACCGGCGCCCCCGACCGCCAGGCCACGCTGCGCGGAGCAATCGACTGGTCCTGGCGGATGCTTGCCCCGGAAGAGGAGCTGGCGCTGGCCCAGCTGTCGCTCTTCCGCGGAGGCTTCACCA
>JAYVRT010000091.1:0-32538 GCA_043776025.1 Archangiaceae bacterium
CATCAGCCGCCACGGCGCGTAGTAGGCGAGCGAGTCGGCGTGGGTGCAGATGAACTTCTCGTAGGCGATCGGATACTTCACCTTCGCGTCGGCGAGCCAACGGTCGAACGCCGCCGGGTGCTTCGGGTCGAGCCGGGCCAGCCCTTCGCGCATCCGCGCCGGGTCGGCCGAGGTGTCGAGGTGGGCGCCGTCCCAGAAGTGAATCCGGGTGTTCGGCTCGAGCTGCTTCAGCTGGACGTAGTCCTGCAGGCGCTTGCCGGCGCGTGCGAAGACCGACTCGAGCACCTGCGGCAGCTGGAGAATCGTCGGGCCGGTGTCCAGCTCGTAGTCCCCCAGTGACAGCCCGCGCATCCGGCCGCCGGGGATCTGCTCCTTCTCCACCACGGTGACGTCGAGGCCGAGCCCGGCGAGGTTGATCGCCGCCGCGAGGCCTCCAGGGCCGGCTCCGATAATCAACACCCTCATCGCGGCCCCTTGAGCACCGCGGCCCAGTCCTCAGGCGCCTCGATCAGCTGGTAGCCATGCTTCGCGACGAGCGCCGGGTGCCGGACGATGCCCTGTCCGCCGAGGACGACCCGCGTACCCTCGGGCAGCGCGGCAACGAGCTGGCCGACGTACTTCGCCGCGCCGTCGCTCTCCACCACCGAGATCGCCACCAGGTCCGGCTTGAGCGCTTGCACCGTCCGGGCGAGGTGCTCGACCGGCGTCCGGGCGCCGAGGAACGTGACCCGCCAACCGGCGTGCCGGAAACGGAGCGCGGCGCCGAGCAGACCGAGCTCATGCTCTTCGTCCGGAGGACAGGCGCAAATCACGTGGTACTTCGCCCGGCGCGGCGCTCCCGCGAGCAGGGCGATCAACCGCTGCCGCGCCGCCTGGGAGATGAGGTGCTCTTCGGCGACGGAGAGGGTCCCGGAGTGCCAGCGGTCTCCGACTTCGCGCAGCAACGGCGCCAACAGCTGCTCGAAGAACACCAGCGGCGGCGACGAGCCGATTGCCTCGTCAAGCGTGGCCTCGATGCGCGGCTGGTCGAGCTTCTCCGCGGCGAGGAGGATCTCGTCGCGCCAGGCCTGCATCTGCGTCCCCCGCGGGACCTTGAGCATCGCTGGCGCCGCGTGTGCCGCTTCCTTCACTTCGCGGCGAATCGACGGCAGCAGCTTCACTGCCTGGGCGATCGCCACCCCTTCCTCGGTGAGCTTCTTGAGCCGCTTGAGCACCTCGATGTCGGCGTCGCTGTAGGTGCGGTAGCCGCCGGGCGTTCGCTGTGGCTGGAGCACGCCGTAGCGGCGCTCCCAGGCACGAATCAGCGGTTCCTTCACGCCCGAGACCTGGGCGGCGACCTGAATCCGATACGAGCGCCCGGTCACGCCAGCCCCCGCGCGGCATCCCACCGTTGGGCCACCGAGCGCCGCCCGCGGACCAGTGGCCGCAGCCCCTCGACGCCGTCGATCGCCTGCAGGCTCGCCACCAGCCCGCTCAGGCGCGACTGCATCTGCGCCAACAGCTCGGGCGGGTGCGGCTCGCCGACGCGAATCAAGACGTCGGGGTACTCGTGCTCGAAGAAGGCGCAGCGAAACGCGATCGGAACACAGCGCACGTTCGACATCCGCGCGAGCACCTCGACTCCCCGCTCGAACCGCAGCGGCGCGGGCGGGTTGGCTTCGATTCGCCCCTGGGGAAAGAGAAAGACGGCGGCCTTCGGTCGCTGCAGCACGCGGCGGGCATAGCGCAGTGTCTGGAGCGCCGACTGCGAATCCTTGCGGCGAATCGACATCGCCCCGAGGCGGGTGAAGAAGCGGTAGCGGCGCAGGTTCTGCTCCTCCATCACCACGTACCCGTCACGATCGGCGTGGCGGACGAGCTGGTGGGCGACGAAGCCGTCCCAGAAGCTGGAGTGGTTGGCGTAGCAGAGCAGGCCGTCGTTGCCGTCGGGCAGCGCACCGTCCAGCCAGATTCCGCGGAAGGCGCGGCGCAGCTTCCACTCGACGTATTGGCCCAGCGCCCAGGTGAGCAACGGCTGCTTCGCATCGACGATCACTGCGCCACCCCTGGCCCACTCAAGCGCCCCTGCAAGCCCACTTCCATCACCCTGCCCCGCCAGGTGACCCGAGAGCCGAGCACCAGCGCCTGGACCCAGCAAGCCAGAAGCAACAGCTCGGCGGCGAACCAGCCGAAGAAGAGCCCCGCCCGGCGTTCGAGCACCGCCGCGAGCACGCCGCGGGCGGCGATCAACGCCAGCACTCCGGCGATCGCCGGCGCCGAGCCCTCGAGCACCGCGCCGGCAAGTAGCACCGGGGTGCAGGCGAAGAGCAGCGGAATCGTCGGGAACAGCAGCGGGCGGTGCGCCCTCAACACCTGCATCCACCGGGTGAAGCGTGCCGCAGCGACCCGCCATGACGCCGCGGGCCCGGGCATCACCGCCTGACCGGCGAACACCACCGGCAGCTGCTGCGCGTGCAGCGCCTTCGCCAGCTCGAGGTCTTCCCCCAGGCAGTCGGGCAAACCCCGCAGCACCGCGAGCGCGCGCGGGCTGAGCGCGATCGCCTTCCCGCACACCGGCTTCGCTCCTCCGCCCAGCGCATCGAGGACCGCGAAGCTGTGCAGCGACTGCACCAGCAGGCCCCGCACCACGCCCTGGGCCGCCGGTCGCGGCGCCGCCCAGGCGAGCTCGGCGCCTGCCTCGAGCGCGCCCAGCAGCGAATCGACCAGCGCGTCGTCGACCCGGACGTCGGCGTCCACCACCAGCACCGGGCGGCCGCCGGTCTCCACGGTTGCCAGTGCGTACTGCAGGTGCCCCAGCTTGCGATTGTGACCGAGCGGATCCGAAGGCAGCCAACCGAGTCCGGCGGCGAGGCGGGGCCGGAACGGCGAGAGGACGATCGACTCCACGCCGCCAACCGGAGCGGCGAGGTTCTCCAGCTCTTCTTCCGTCGGCGCATCCACCGGGCGGAGCATCAGCGCGGCGCGGGTGCGTGGCGCCGGCCGCGCCGCCGGGCGCCGCAGCAGGCGCTGCAGCGCGACGAGCGTGAACAGGCCGGCGAGGGCCAACCAGGATCCAAGCAGGGCGCTCATGAGGCGTGCTCCTCGGGGCTGGCGACGCGGGTGCGAAGGCCCGCCATCCAGCGGACCCACGGCGAGTGGAATCGCCGGAAGTCGGCCACCTCGGCCAGGCTGTGGCGCCCGTCCGCCGCGGACTCGAGCCTCGCGTAGAACGGAGACGACTCGAGCAGCACCGGCGCTTGCTCCGCGGCGAGGCGGCTGGGCACCCTCAGGCCCCACACCGTCCGCGTCGAGGGGGCGGGCGACGGCGCGGACTGCGAAACTTCGATCGCCCGCGCGTCGACGCGCACCTGCCACGCCCGGCGTTGCTCCACCGGTTCCGGGTGCCATGGCCGGTAGGTGATGGTGGTGGCGTCCTGGGCGTGGGTGCGCACCCAATCCCATCCGCGCAGGTCGCTGCCCAGTGGGACCTGGCCGTGGTTCCCGTCGTGGTAGCCGCGGCCCTCGAGCTTGAGCCCGTGGCGAGGGAGCTCGAGCTTCGCGTGGGCGCGCGGAGCGATCGGCCGCCACCAGTGCTCCATGCCCTCGACGAGGCGAAGCGGCGAGTGCCCGGGGCCCTCGGGCGTCAGCTCGACCCGCACCTCGGCGGGCTTGCCCCACAGCGGCGTCTTGTCGACGAGCTCGACGAGGAGGCGGCCGTCGCGGGTGTAGGTCATCGAGGAGCCGCCGATGCGCAGGCTGCGGCCAGCGTCGTTGAGCTCCACCTTTTGGTACTCGGAGAGCACCCACTGCCAGCGCGTCCCTTTCTCGTAAAGCGCGAAGTTGACCGCGGCGTGCTCCTGCGGCTCGCCCCCGCGCCGGTGGGCGCTCGAGTAGCGGGGCGAGAAGATCGACCCGACCATGAAGATGACGACCGCGGTGAAGTCTCCCGCGCTCAGGTCGAGGTAATACCAACGGTACGAGCCAGGCCCGCTCGGCAGCTCGAAGCGGTTCACGCGGCCCCGCCGACGTGCGCGAGCGCGAGCTCGGCGGCGAAGCGGCCCGACAACATCACCAGGGGAACTCCGCCGCCCGGGTGGGTTCCGCCACCTGCGTAGAAGACGCCCGGGGTCGCGGTGCGAATCCGGGGCCGGCGGAAGGGCCCGAGGCGCCCGTGGGGGAGAAAGCCGTAGATCGAGCCTCCCGGTGCGCCGCGGGCGAGCAGGTCGACCGGGGTGCGCTCGCCGAGGACGGTGATGTCGCCGCCGCGAATCTCGGGCGCGACCCGACGGAGCACTGCGAGGCAGCGCTCGCGCAGCACCGCCGCGTGCATGTCCCAGGCGCCCGGCTCCGGGGCCTGGGCGAGCGCGGGCGCGTTCACCATCGCGAACACGCCGCTCTTGCCCAAGGGAGCCATCGTCGGATCGCTCGCGGCCGGGTGACAGAAGTAGACGGTCGGGTCCGTCGGCACCGCGCCGCCGAACAGCTGCGAGAACTCTCGCGGGTAGTCGTCGCCGAAGGCCACCGTATGGTGCGGCAGCTTCAGCCGCCGGCTGACCTCGAGCAGCAGCACGTAGCCCGACAGCGCCAGCGGCCCCGTGCCCGCGGGCCGGCTGGCGAGCGGATCGGCGTTGACCACCACCGCGTCGAAGGGCTGCTCGTCGAAGGGACGGCCGGCGAACAGGCGTCCTCCCCGGGGATTCCAGCCCGCCTTGACGCCGAGCTGGATGTCGACACCCAACCTCGCCAGCGCGGTGCCGAGCGCCGCCACCAGCGCCACCATTCCCCCCTCGACGTGGTGAACGCCGAACTCGCGCTCGATGTGAGGAATCAAGGCGAACGCGGCGCTGGCCTGGTACGGCGAGGCGCCGGCGTAGGTCGCGAAGCGCCCGACGAACTGGTGCATGTGCGAGGTGCGAAAGTGCTTCTTCGCCAGGCTGTCGAGGGTGGAGAGGGTCAGCCCGCTCAGCATCGACTTGAGCCCCCGCCGCGCCACCCGGGCGAGGAAGCCCGGCAGTCCGTCGAACTCGGCCTCGAGGTAGGGCTCACCGGCCGCGCGGTGAATCGCCGCGGCCTCGCGATAGAAAGACCGAATCCCCTTTGCCTCCGACGAACGGATCCCGTCGGCCGACTCCACCGTGGCCTCGAGCTCGGCGTGGCAGTCGAAGGTGCAGCCGTCGGCCCACTGGTAGCGGGCCTGGTGCGGCAGGGAGATGAAGCGCGGCAGCAGGTCGAACGCGCCCATCCGCGCGAAGGTCCCCCGCACCACGTCCGGCATCGTGAGCAGCGTCGGGCCGGTGTCGAGGGTGACGCCGTGGGCCGAGACCACCTGCGCCTTGCCGCCGAGCGTGGGCGACTGCTCGAACAAGGTCACCCGGTGGCCCGCGTGGGCCAGCTCTCCGGCGGCGGTCATTCCGCCGATGCCTGCTCCAATGACGGCGATCCGGCTCATAGTGCCTCCGCGGTGAGGCGCGCCTGCGCCGGGTTCGGGGTGGCCAGCACCTGCGCCAGCCGCCACAGCTTTCGCGGGGTCGACAGGCGGGCGCGGGAGGAGAAGACGTCGAAGCCGCGCTCCTCGATGACGTCGAGGATTCCACCGTAGATTCCGCCCATCAGCCGGACGGCGCGCTGGGCACCGAAGCCGTGCAGGTAGGGCACGCCCTGCTGCGCCGACGCGTAGAGGGTGCGGGCGCGCGACACCTGCAGCGCCAGGAACCCTCGCATCCCCTCGTCGAGCACCCCGCGCTCGAGGTCGCCCTCGGTCATGCCGTGCGCGGAGAGCTCGTCCTGCGGCAGGTAGACGCGGCCCCGGCCGAGGTCCTCCTTCACGTCGCGCAAGATGTTGGTCAGCTGCATCGCGCGGCCGAGGTCGGCGGCGTGCGCCAGCGCCACCGGGTGCGTGGTGCCCAGCAGCGGCGCCATCATCAGGCCCACGGTGCCCGCGACGCGGTAGCAGTAGAGATCGAGCTCCGCCCAGTTGGCGAAGCGCAGGGGCTGCAGGTCCATCTGCATCCCGTCGATGAGGTCGAGGAATGGCTGCTGGCGGATTCCGAACCGCTCGACGGTGTCGAGGAAGGCGTGCAGCTCGGGCTCGGGCCAGGGGTGAACCGGCCGCACCACTCCGCGGATGAACAGCGAGTGCACCAGCCCGCGCGCTTCGTCGAGCAGGCCGGGGAGCGCGGCGGCGTCGGTGCCCGGCTGGTCGACGAGGTCGTCGAGGCGGCGGCAGAAGGCGTAGAGGGCGAAGGCACCGCGCCGGCGGGCCCCGAAGAGCGCCACCGAGGAGAAGTAAAAGCTCTTCGCGTGGTGACGGGTGACGTCGCGGGCGGAGAGGTACCCGGCCTGGAGTGGGGCGATCACGCGAGCACCTCCTCGCGCCGCGGCGCCCGTGCCCGCTCCGGCGCCTGCTGGAGAATCGCGTCGACGGCGAAGCCCGCGCTCAGCATCACCGTCGGCACCCCGGTGCCCGGCTGCACCGAGGCGCCGCACCAGAAGAGGTTCTTCACGTCGGGGTCGGTGACCTGCGGCCGGAAGGGGCCGATCTGCCAGAAGTTCTGCGCGAGGCCGAAGTTGGCGCCGCGGGCGAGGTTGAGCCCCGTCTCCCAGTCGTCGGGGGTGATCATCCGCTCGGCTTCGATCAACGGCTCGAGGTCGCCGTAGCCTTCATGCTTCAGGCGGGCGAGCACCTGGGCGCGGACGCGCGGGCCCTCGACGCTCCAGTCAATCTTCCCGTCGCGGTTGGGCACCGGCACCAACACGTAGAGCGCGTCCTTCCCTGCTGGCGCGAACGAGGCGTCGGTGTGGGCCGGGGCGTTGACGTAGAAGCTGACGTCGGAGGGCACCTGCTTGCGCTCGAAGATGTCCTCGAAGCTCGCTTCGAAGTCGCGGCCGAAGAAGACGTTGTGGTGCAGCAGCGGCGCGACCTTCTGCTTCAGCCCCAGGTAGAGCATCAGCCCCGAAGAGGTGAAGCGCTTCTTGTCCACCTTCGCCGCGCGGCGGGCGGCGAGCGGCTCGGGCAGCAGCTGCTTCACCCCGTAGGCGTAGTCGGCGTTGGAGAGCACCACCTCGGCGCTGCGCACCTGGCCGTCCTCGAGCTGGATGCCGGTGGCCGCCCCCTGCTCGACCCGCACCTGGCGGACGCTCTGGCCGTAGTGCAAGGCCACGCCCTCTTCGCGGCAGACCTGCTCCAGCGCGAGCGCGACCGCGTGGAGGCCGCCCTTGGGGAACCAGATGCCGTGGGTCGCTTCGGTGTACGGCAGCAGGGAGAAGACGGCCGGCGCCTCCCACGGGGAAATGCCGAGGTACATCGTCTGGAAGCTCAGCGCCTGCAGCAGCCGCGGGTCCTTGAAGTAGCCCTGCACGTGCTTCGACAGCTTCTTCAACGCGCCGACGCGGAGAATCTCAGGGAGGTTGGCCGGGGTGAGGAAGGCGCTGAGCGAGTCGAAGTGCCGGGTGACGAACCGCTCGAAGGCGGTGTCGTGCTGGGTGCGGCCGCGGGCGAGGAACTGCTGGTACCGCGCGTAGCTGCCCGGCTCGATCTTCTCGAGCTCGGCGCGCATCTGCGCCGGGTCGCTCCACAGAGTGAACCGGGACCCGTCGCGGTAGTGGACCCGGTAGTGGGGGTCGCACCGCTGCAGCTCGAGGTAGTCACCGAGGCGGCGGCCCACCGAGGCGAACGTCTGCTCGAGCACGTGCGGCATCAGCAGAATCGTCGGCCCGAGGTCGAAGCGAAACCCGTCGAACTCGAGCCGCCCGCACCGGCCGCCGGGGCCGGGCTGCTTCTCGTACAGCTCGACCTCGAGTCCCGCGTGGGCGAGCTTCATCGCCGCGGTCAGGCCGCCGATTCCGGCGCCGACGACGGTCGCCCGGCTCATGCGGCCCTCTGGGTGAAGCCGCTGAGCAGCGCGTCGAGGAAGCCGGCGGCAGGTGAGCTGCCGAGCGCCTCGAGCGCCCGCCGCGCGGCGCGGGTGCGGACCTCGATCACCCGCTGCGTCGACCGGATTCCGCCCCATCGGGCGACGGCCGCGCGCGCCGGCTCCAGCCGGTCGGGGGTCGGCTCCTCCCACAGCGCCTCCAGCTGGGCGCGGCCGTCGGCGTCGGCCCGGGTCCAGGCGGCAATCACCGGGAAGGTGCGCTTGCCCTCGAGGTAGTCGGCGCCCCCGGCCTTCCCCGCCACCGCGTCGTCGCCGCACAGGCCGATCAAGTCGTCGCGCAGTTGGTAGGCGAGGCCGGCGTGGCGCCCGACGCGCCGGAGCAGCTCGAGCAGCGGGCGGTCGGCGCCGCCGAGCATCGCGCCACAGGCCAGCGGAGCGACGAAGCCGTACCGCGCCGTCTTCAGGTCGGCGACCTTGAGCGTCCGGAAGAGCGTGACCTCTGCCAGCGGCGCGCGGGTGAGCACCAGGTCGAGGTGCTGCCCAGCGGCGGTGTGGCGGCAGACCTCGAGCATGTAGCGCGCGGCGGCGGAGGCGTGGTGCGCGGGCGAGGCGAACATCGCCTCCATCGCGCGGGCGTAGAGGTGATCTCCCGCGACCACCGCCAGGTCCTCTCCGAGCCGCCCCGGCCCGAGCAGCCGGTGCAGCGCGGGTCCGCCCCGGCGCGACGCGGCCCGGTCGGCGACGTCGTCGTGGATCAGCATGAAGGTATGGAGCAGCTCGAGGCCGGCGCCGAACTGCACCACCTGGGTCGGCACGGCCCGCCAATCGGCCTGCCCCCGGGCGAGCATCCAACCCACCGCCAACAGCGTAGGCCGCACCCGCTTCGCCGGCCGCAGCGCGTACTCCCGCACCACCTGGCGCGACTGCTGCCAGAGCGGATCGAGCCCGTTCTCGTCGGCCGCGTCGACCCACGCCTCGAGTCGCTGCTCGAGGTCGACCTGGAAGCGGGCCAGCGCCTCGAGGCCTGCGCTCTGAAGGGGTGCGATTTGTGTCATAGGGAGCTCCGGGTCCGCGCGAATCGTTGCATGCTTTGTTCATGGTTTGTATAATGTCCGCATGAAGCTTGTCAATTCGAAGTGGATCGCCGCCGCCGCGGGCCTCGCCGGGGCTGCCGCCTGGGCAGAGCCCCTGGACGCAAGGGTCAGCAACACCGCGGGAAAGTCGGTGTGGCTCGCGAAGCTGTGGGGCAAGCCGACGGTCGTCTTCTACGAAGACAAGGACTCGACCGCGCAGAACCAGGCGTTGAAGGACGAGCTGTACCGGCAAGGAAAGGAGAAAGGCCTGCTCGAAGCGGCGTCGGTGATCGCGATCGCCAACGTCCAGGGCTTCGATTGGTTTCCAGCGCGGAACTTCGTCGTCAGCTCGGTGAAGGACACCGAGAAGACGACGGGGATCCCCGTCTACCTCGACTGGAACGGGACGCTGTCGAAGAAGCCCTGGAGCCTGAGCGCCACCGGCTCGACGGTGATGGTCTTCGACTCCAGGGGCGCAAAGCTCTTCTCTCATACCGGGGCGCTCTCCCGGGACGACATCCAGGCGGTGTTCGGGCTGCTGGCGAGCCTGGTGCGCTGATGGCGTGGCTGCTTCTTTGTGGCGCGCTCGCGGGCGCCTGGCTGTTGCGGCGGCCGATCGCCCGGGCCCTGATCCGCTGGCGGCTCGGCCCCTACCGCTTCACCGTCAACCGGGTCGACGCTGCGGCGCCGCTGCGGCGGGCCGAACCCCGCCGGGTGGCCGTCATCGGCGGAGGCCTCGCCGGCATCGCGGCGGCCTCGACGCTGGGCGCGCGGGGCTACGCGGTGACGGTGTTCGAGGCGAAGAGCTACCTCGGAGGGAAGATCGGCTCCTGGCCGGTGGAGCTCAAGCCCGGGATGACCGAGTGGGTCAGCCACGGGTACCACGCGTTCTTCCGCCACTACTACAACCTCAACCGCTTCCTCCTCGCGCTCGGCGTGCGGCAGAAGTTCCGCGCGATCTCCGACTACCGGATCCTCCTCCCTGGCGGCGGGGAGATCTCCTTCGGCGAGCTGGAGAACACCCCGGTGCTGAACCTGCTGTCGATGGCGAAGCAGGGGCTGTACCGGCTGGGCGAGGTGATGCGCCCGCCGACCCGGGACCTGATGGGCGTCTTCCTCGAGTACGACCCGGTCACCACCTTCGCCCAGCTCGACGGCATGTCCTTCGCCGAGTTCGACCGCCGGGCCCAGCTGCCGCCGCGCCTGAAGATGGCCTTCAACACCTTCTCCCGCGCCTTCTTCTCCGACGAGGAACGGCTGTCGATGGCTGAGCTGGTGAAGGGCTTTCACTCCTACTACCTGGGCCACGACGGCGGCCTGGTCTACGACCACCCCACCGAGGACTACGAGGCCTCGCTGCTCAAACCCATCCGCGCTCACCTCGCGGAGCACTCGGTCGCGCTGCGCCTGGCGACGCCGGTGTCGCAGCTCGCCCGAGTGCCCGAGGGCTTCACCGTCAACGGCGACCGGTTCGACAAGGTGGTGCTCGCTGCCGACGTCGTCGGGGTGCGCGCGGTGCTCACCGGCGCGCAGGGCCTCGACGGGCTCGACCCGCGGCTGTTGGCGCTGCAGCCCGGGCAGCGGTACGCGGTGCTGCGGCTTTGGCTCGATCGCGCGGCGCGCGCCAGCCTGCCGGTGTTCGTCATCACCGACCGCTACCGGCTGCTGGACGCGATCACCTTCTACGATCGCACCGAGGCGGAGTCCGCCGCCTGGGTCCGCGCAAACGGAGGCTCGGTCGTCGAGCTGCACTGCTACGCGGTGCCCGACGCGCTGCCCGACGCCGAGGTGCGCGGGCTGCTGCTGGAGGAGCTCAAGCAGTTCCTCCCCGAGCTCGACGGCGCGGGGGTGCGGCACGAGCACTTTCAGCTGCGCCGGGACTTCAACGCCTCGCACCTGGGCATGAACGCGCAGCGGCCCGGCACCGACACCGGCGTCGACGGCCTTTACTGCGCCGGCGACTGGGTGAAGCTGCCCTTCCCCGCGATGCTGCTCGAGGCGGCGTTCTCCAGCGGGCTGGTGGCGGCGAACCGGATCCTCGCCGCCGATGGGCTGCGCGAGGAGCCCGTCGAGTCGGTGCCGCTGCGCGGCCTGCTCGCCGGAATTCCCCAGTCGCCGGCCCGCAAGCGGCTGATGGGGCCGGGATGACGCTCGACCTGGCGCTGGTCGGTGGAGGACTGGCGAACGGGCTGCTGGCGCATCGCCTCGCCGCGCTCCGGCCGGAGCTCAACTTCGTCCTGCTCGAGCGGGGGCCGAAGCTCGGGGGAAACCACACCTGGAGCTTTCACGGCAGCGACGTCACCCCGGCGCAACTGCAGTGGCTCTCCCCGCTGTGCGCCCGCAGCTGGGAGTCCCACGACGTCCAGCTGCCGGGGCTGACCCGTAAGCTGCCCGGCAGCTACCACGCGATCCGCTCGGAGGACTTCGACCGGCAGCTGCGGGCCGGGCTGGGCGAGCGGGTGCGAACCTCGTGTCCGGTGCGCGAGGTGCACGCGGGCCGGGTGGTGCTCGACTCGGGGGAGAGCCTCGAAGCGAACGCGGTGATTGACGGCCGGGCGACCCCGTTCGACTTCCCGGCCGGCTTTCAGAAGTTCCTCGGGCAGGATCTGCTGCTGCGGGCTCCCCACCGCCTCGAACGGCCCCTGCTGATGGACGCGACGGTCGAGCAGTTGGATGGCTTTCGCTTCATCTACGCGCTGCCCTGGGACACCCAGCGCGTCCTCGTCGAAGACACCTGCTACAGCGACGACCCGCAGCTGGACCTCGAGGCGCTGCGGGAGCGGATTCGCACCTGGGTCGAGGCACGGGGCTGGAAAATCGACACGGTGCTCCGCGAGGAGTCCGCCGCGCTGCCGATTCCGCTTGGGGGCCGGGTGCCCCAGCCACAGCGGCCGGTACTCGGCGTCGCCGCCGGGCTGTTCCACGCCACCACCGGCTACTCGCTGCCGTTCGCGGTCCGCCTCGCCGAGACCGTCTGTGCAATGCCTCGGCTGGACGCCGCGGTGCTGACGCGGACCCTCAACCGTGCCGCCAACGCGCACTGGAACAGCCAGTCGTTCTTCCGGCTGCTCAACCGGATGCTCTTCCGCGCCGTCGCGCCCCAGGCCCGGGTGGGGATCTTCTCTTCCTTCTACGGCCACGACGACGCGCTGATCGCCCGCTTCTACTCGGGGCAGCTGACCCTGGGCGACAAGCTCCAGGCACTGCGGCGGGGGGCGCCGACGGTGCCGGCGTTGAAAGCGATGCGGGCGGCGCTCAGCGCTGGCCGGTGACGGTGCCGCCGCCGGAGTCGGAGTCGGGCAGTGAGGCGATCACCGAGCGGATCTCATCGGCGCGGGGGCCCTCGCCCTCGATGCTGAGGAAGCGGGTGTAGTGCGTGCGGGCGCCGTCGTAGTGGTGGCCCATCTGCTCGGTGAACCCGGCAAGGATGTTCGCCAGCGGGTGGTTGGGCTGCAGCGTCAGCGCGCGCTTGAGGTAGACATCCGCGCCCTTCGAGTCGCGCAGCTCATGCGAGGCGAGCGCCGCGCCGAACAGCGCGTCCACCTGAGTCGGCTGCCGGTAGAGCAGGTGCTTGTAGATGCCGAGCGCCGCCCGGTAGTGGCCGACGTCCATCGCCGTCTTCGCCTGGTCGAGCATCGCCAGCTCGGTCACCACGGTGGGACGCACGGTGACCGGCGCAACCCGCGCCCGGTGCGGAGCCTCGGCCACCGGGGCCGCTGCCTCGCGCCGGACGACCGGCGACACCGCTTCCCGCCGCGCGACCTGGTGCACGACGACCGCCGGCGCCGGCGCCTCGGCCTGGGCGGTCACCTCGACGGGATCCACTTCGACCGCGCTCGGGGCCTCGCCCGGGGCACAGCTGCAGCCAGGCAGCGCCAGCCAGGCGAGGCCCGCCGCCATCACCGCCTGCAGCGAATGCGGCGCCATCGGGCGCTTGCCGCCCACCGGCCGCTGGGCCGGCATCCAGCGCACCACCGGCGGGGCCGGCTTCGGCTGGAGGCAGGGGATGACGCAGAGGCGATCGACCTCTGCCTCGGAGAGGAACAGCTCGGTGAACTCGAACCGCGGCTCCTCGACGAAGATGCGGGAGACCTCGCGGCCGTCGTTCATCCGCTCGAGCCCGGTGAAATACCTGTCCGACTGGCGGCGCAGGTTCGGGGGCGTGTTCACGGGGCGCACCCCGCGGACGGGACGCTGAGCAGCACCGAGCAACTGCTCGAGCGGCTGACCAGCTGCAGCTTCACACCTGCCGCCCGCGCGTCCTCGACCAACGCCGCGGGCAACTGCTCCATCGGGCGGGCGCCGCGGATCTCCGCGCAGCCAAAGCCGAGCGCGTCGTAGGTGAACAGCTTGAGCTCGCCGGGCGCCTCGGGGGCCAGTTGGTTGATCAGCTCGCCCACCAGGGCGATCAACAGGTACGGCTCGTGAGCCACCGGGTGCTCCGCCTCGAGCACCAGCATCCCCGTGAGGTCGGAGTTCTCGAAGGCGCAGCGGATGATCTCGTTGAAGGCGATCGTCGGCTCGCACTCCATCCTACCCATCGTCGCGGCGCTCACCATCTGGGTCATCGCACTACCTCGGTTGGAGACCGACCGAGGCATTGCGAGAAGCACGCCGCCCGCAAAGGGGCAGATCGAGTGCGCAGGGGGTGGGTCAGCGGCTACGGCTCGTCGGGTTTGTGACCCAGGAAGTGGAGCCGCAGGTGCCCCTCGGCCTTCAGCCACGCCTCGTGGGCATAGACGCTGATCGGCCCGTCCTGGCCCTCGCGCGCCCGCTGAAGCGCCGACGGCGGAGCGCCGGGCGCGGGGTCAGGCAGCTCGAGCTCCACCTTGCGGATCAACCGGTGCGCCTCGAGGACGATCTCCATCGCCTCTTCGACCGGCAGCTCCTCGGCGGTGACCGCCTCGGCGAGGTCGCAGACGTACTTCCGACAGGCTTCGGGCCGGGAAAAGTAGATGCCGCAGTCCTTGCCCTTGAGCGCGGTGCAGCACTGCTTGAGCCGCAGCGTGCCGTCGGCGTTCTTGAAGGTCGCGATGCCGAGCGCCTTGAGCCGGAGGACCTCGTCACTCGAGAGGCGGACGTGGCCGAACAGCGACCCGTCGCAGCACAACCCGCAAGAGCGACACAACGCGGTGAGCACCGGGGGCTTCTAACACCCCCGGAAGCGCCCCGGTCAGAGCACTACGGAAGGACGACGAGCTCGCCCTCGACCGGCACCGAGACGCCCTCGACGATCTGCTCGACATCACCGAAGCGGCCGCCCGGCATCCGCACCGTGGTGTAGACGCCGTCGCGCAGCAGGGTGACCTCCGACTCCAGCACGGCGGGGCCGGCGCCCGGCGCGAGGGTGTGCACCGCGGCGACCTTCCACCCCGCCTGCGCCTGGGCGGCGAAGGCGGGCGCGACGAAGACGAGGACGCCGAGGAGGCTCGCGAGCACCGCCACCGCGCGGCGGCGCCGCAGCGTCACCAGCAGGCCGGCGGCGAGCAGCGCGAACGGCGCGGTGCCGGTGCTGCTGCAGCCCTTCGCGCCTGGGTCGACGGCCGGCATCACCACCGCGGTGTAGAGGAAGCTCAGGCCTTCGCGGTCGTCGGCGGCGAGCGCCCGCTTGGAGACCTCACCCGGGGTGCTGTGGGGGTACATCAGGCAGTCAGGCTTCGCCGGGTTGTGGGCGAGGCCGAGCGCGTGGCCCAGTTCATGGGTCATCGCGTTCTGCACGTCGTACCGGCCCGTCTCGGGCGAGGCGCCCACCACTGCGAACGCGGTGTGCTTCGCGTTGAAGGCGATGTCGGCCTCGATGATCTGGTGGGTCGTTCGGGAGATGCTGACGACAGTGATCGCCACCGCGTCCACGTCCCACTTCCACTCCTCGGGGACGACGACGTCGCTGGTGCTCTGCGAGGGGTGGTCGAAGTCGTAGCCGACCCCGTGCGCCTTTCCCGCCGAGCCGTCGAGCACCAGCGAGGGCACCGCGGCGCCGACCGTCCTCAGCGCCGCCTGCACCGCGCCAGTGGCGTTGGCGGCCTCGAGCTTCTCGTCGAGGTCCGCGTCGATGACGAAGTGGAGCGGCGCCTTCCAGGTCGCGATCGCCCCGGATGAGTCACGCTTCACCTCGTATCCCTGGGCGACGGAGGCGGCGAGGGCGAGCGCGACGAGCGGGGATCTCATGCCCTGCCCTTGAGCAACCGCGGTGCCGCTCTAAGCGGTTGATCAGCCGCGGCGGGCGAAGGTCAACTCCGACCAGGGAGAGTCAGCTCACACTCTGCGCTGCTGTCGGGTGGCGTCTGCTCGGTGGGCCGGCGCACGATTGATTTCAGACCGTCGACGGTCGCGAGGTGAGCGATGGTTGATCACCTGCCAGAGCAGACTCAGCCCGCTCACCCCTGAGGTGCCCATGACCCCACCGTCGATCTCTCCTCGCCCGCCGCTTCCTCCCTTCACGCGCGAAACAGCGGCCGCCAAGGTTCGCGCCGCGGAGGACGGCTGGAATGGCCGCAGCCCCGAGAAGATTGCCCTCGCCTACACCGAGGAGAGCCTCTGGCGAAACCGCGCCGAGTTCTTGCGCGGCCGTCCGGCGATCGTCGAATTCCTTCAACGCAAATGGGTGCGGGAACTCGATTATCGGCTGATCAAGGAACTCTGGGCGTTCAGTGACAATCGGATCGCGGTGCGCTTCGCCTACGAATGGCACGACGACTCAGGCCAGTGGTATCGCTCGTACGGCAACGAAAACTGGGAGTTCGATCCACACGGCTACATGCAGCGCCGCATCGCCTCGATCAATGACCTGCCGATCACCGCGGCCGATCGCAAGTACCACTGGCCGGCGCCGGGCCCCCGGCCGCTCGACCACCCGGGCTTGACCGAACTGGGGCTCTAACCTCAGGCGCTCGCCGACAGCTTCACCCCGCGGGCGCGAAAGCCGCCGACGCCGAGCGCGAGCGCAACCAGCACCGTCAGGCCGAGCGCCAGCAGCAGGTTGTTGCTCGACTCGGAGAAGCCGACGAGGCCGATCATCCGCGCTGTCTCGGGCGGGAGGTCGGGCGTCCCGGTGATGCCGGCGATCGTCGCCTTGAGGCCCATCACCATTCCCACCACCCCCGCCAACAACGACGCCCCGCCGAGCGCGCCGATGAGCGGCAACAGCCGGCCCGTCGGCCGCAGCGCGTAGAAGAGCGCGAGCAGCAGCGAGCCGGTACCGAAGAACGCCGTGGGGAACATGACGAAACCGCCTTCGAGAAAGAATTGCCGCATGGGTCTTGCTCCAATGAGGTGAGGCCGGTTGAGACACCAGCCGGGCGCGACGGTTCCCCGGCCGTCTCGACCCCTGCGGCGCTCACCGCTTCACCACTCCTTCGTACCCATGGTTGGCTCCTTATTGGTTGAGCGACAGGGAGTAGACGGAGCGGGCGGAACCAACTCATCGGTCGTTAGAAAGAAAAGTTAAGGTGACGCCCATGCCCTCCGAGACCGAAGCGTTGACCGCAGCCCGCGGGGGAGATCGTGCCGCCTTCGAGGCGGTGATCCTCCCGTATCGCCGCGAGCTGCGCGCCCACTGCTACCGGATGTCCGGCTCGATTCACGACGCCGACGACCTGTTGCAGGAGAGCCTGCTGAAGGCGTGGCGGGCGATCAGCGGCTTCGAGGGCCGATCGAGCCTTCGCACCTGGCTCTACCGGGTCACCACCAGCGCCTGCCTCGACGCGGTGGATCAACGAAAGACACGCGGGCTGCCGGTGGGCCTGGGGAACCCGACCGAGCCGGGCTCGACGATGTCGCCCAAGGCCGAGGCGCTGTGGATCGAACCCTGCCCCGAAGACATGGTGGTCGACGCCGCCCGCGGTCCGGACGCGCGTTACTCCGCCCGCGAGAGCGTGGCGCTGGCCTTCCTCGCCGCGCTGCAGCTGCTGCCAGCAAAGCAGCGCGCGGTCTTGATTCTTCGCGACGTGCTCGGCTGGTCGGCCGCGGAGTGCGCCGACCTGCTGCAGTTGACGGTGCCGGCAGTGAACAGCGCGCTCCAGCGCGCCCGGGAGACGCTGTCCCGTTCCGACCGCGCCCGCAAAGAGCGGAGCCAGCCCGAGGACGAATCCACCCGCGCGCTGCTCGCGCGCTACCTGCGTGTCTGGGAAGAGGCCGACGTCAAGGGCCTGGTGGCGCTGCTCCACGAGGACGCGGTGCTCTCGATGCCGCCGTACGACGCCTGGTTCAAGGGCGCTCAGGCAATCGCCGATGCGCTGGAGGTGATGGTCCTCACCCCGGGCTCCGCGGGCAGCTTCAAGCTGGTGCCGATTCGCGCCAGCGGCCAGCCGGCGTTCGCGTTCTACCAGCGGGATCCAGCGACGAAGCAGTTCCGGCCGGCTTCGATCAACGTGGTGGAGATCGCGCACGGCAAGGTGGTGGAGATCACCGCCTTCCTCGAGCCGAAGCTGTTCCCGCTCTTCGGGCTGCCGCCCGCGCCGGCCTGATTACTTCCAGGTCTTCGTCACCGGGACCAGCCGCCGGCTCCCGCCGACCGCGGCGAGCAAGCCATCGCCGCTGCGAATCAACCGCTCGACGTCCTCGGGCTCCTTGCCACCCTTGCAGGTCCAGCGGGGCGCCTCGACCGGCACCGGTGGCCCCTCGCACTTGCGGCCGTCCTTGAGCTCAAACGCCCAGAAATAGTTTGGCTGCTTCGGGGCGGGGGCCTTGCTCGGCGCGAACTTGATCATCCGGATCGCCACGCCCTTGTTGAACGGGCTGTGGAAGCAGGCGAACACCTTTCCCTGGACGAAGCACCGCGCGGTGTCGCACTTAATCGTGCCGCCGGGCGCCGGCTCGCAGTCCCACTTCTCCTTGCCCGGTGTCGCGGGCACCTTGCCTGGCTTGAAGGACTCCGCCGACGGCGCCACCAGCTTCTCCCGCGCCTTGGCCCCGAGGGTCGACGGCAGCTTGCTCACCAGCTTGATCGCCTCGGTCTGCGCTCCGGGCGCAGGCCCCTGGGTGCGGAACTGGCGGGTGAAGCCGCCGCGTTGCAGCTCGAGGGTGCTGAGCGTCAGGTCTTTGCCCGCCGCGCGGGCGTCATCGAGCGTCCACCACTTGAGCCCATCGAGCGCCTTGAGCAGCTTGCTGACCGCGGCGGCGTCGAGCCGGTAGATGTCGACCTTCTCGGTCTTCCCAGTGACCATCTGGGTCAGCACCGCGCCCCTGGCATCGCCGATGACACGGATGTCGTCCTCGACCAGCGGGTCGCCCTTGGCGCAGTTGTAGTGAAGGTCGAAGGGGCCACCCAGCTGGGCGCCAGTTGGAGGCGCGACCACGGCCGGTGCCGGAGGAGGCGTCGGGGGGCCGGCAGGCTCGGGCTCGGCGGGCCTGGATGGCGGCGGGCGGGTGTCCGGGGTGCGATCCACCGGCCGTGAGAGCGGGCCGGCGAGCCCGGGGATCTTGGTGAGTGGCGATGGGTTCTCGGGCTGCTCGTTGCAAGCGAGCAGCGTCGCGAAGACCACCCCAACCAGCCACAGACGCATCGTCACTTTCCCGAGAGCAGCTCTTCGATCTGTTGAATCATCTCCGACTCGGAGGCCTCGACCTTTCCGTCGGCCGCGACGAGCGCGCGGGCGGCCTCGAGCACCTCGTCCGGCCGGGTGCGCAGCAGCTTCAGGTTCGGTTGGGGCAGCGGCTCGCCCTCGTCGAGGCGCTGCATCAGCAGCTTGAGCTCGGGCTCGGGCACGAACCAGCTGCGGGCGAGCCCGAAGATCAGCTCCTTTTCGCGCGGGTCGACCTCGTCGTCGGCCCAGGCGACCTGGAGCAGCAGCTTGATCACTTCGGTGTCGAACGACACGTCCCCAGTGCCTTTGCCCATGAGGGCGCAGCGTACACGGGGCGAGTAGGCTCCTGCGCCATGAAACCGACCACCCACCCCCAGGTCATCCTCCGCCACTGTGCCGAGTACGACGCGCAGGCGATCCGCCGGATCGTCCGCGAAGGTATGGACGAGCTCGGCCTCAAGCCTTTTGGCCGGACGCTGGTGAAGCCGAACGTCGTCTCGTCGGGGCCGCTGTTCGAGCACGCCCACACCCGGGCCGAGGTCGTCGAAGGGGTGCTGCTGGCGATCAAAGACCGCGCGGAGAAGCTCGAAGAGCTGGCGGTGGGAGAGCGCTGCGGCATCACCATCCCCACCCGCTACGCCTTCGCCGGCGCCGGCTACGACGAGATGTTCGAGCGGCAGAAGGTGAAGCGCTATTGCTTCGAGGAGGAGCCGCAGGTCGAGATCCCCTTGCGCCACCCCGGCCGGCTGCGGGACTTCGTCTTCACCCCCGAGCCGGTCGCCCGCGCCGACTTCTTCGTCAACTGCCCGAAGTTCAAGTCGCACCCCTGGACCACGGTCACCTTCTCGATGAAGAACTACATCGGAATCCAGGACGACCGTCACCGGCTGATCGACCACGACCACCGGCTCAACGAGAAGGTGGCGGACCTGCAGCACATCGTCCAGCCGCGGTTGGTGGTGATCGACGCGATCATCGCCGGAGAAGGGCGGATGCTGACCCCGCTGCCGAAGCGGCTGAACCTGCTCATCCTCGGAAACAACCAGCCGGCGATCGACGCGGTCTGCTGCCAAATCATCGGCGTCGACCCAAAGGACGTGGAGCACATCCGCCTGCCGTCCGAGCGCGGCTTCGGGCCGATCGACCTGGCGAAGATCAAGCTCAGCGGCGACGTGACGCTGGAAGAGGCGCAAGGCCGGGCCAAGGGCTTCAAGGTCGGGCTGGTGCGGGTGGAGAAGTACTTCGAGGGCACGCACATCACCGCGTACGCCGGCCCGCCGCCAGAAATGGAGCGCACCGACTACTGCTGGGGCGGCTGCCCCGGAGCACTCGAAGAGGCGATCGAGCTCCTGCGCCTGTTCGATGCACAGACCGACACCAAGATGCCGCGGCTGCACATCGTCTTTGGCGCCTACCAAGGGAAGATCGACGCCAGGCCCGGCGAGAAGGTGATCTTCATCGGTGACTGCGCGAGCTGGAAGGGTTCGATCGCCGGCGAGCCGGTGAGCATCGAGAGCGTCTACCAACCGCGGGAGACGAAGGACCCGCACCACGCCAAGCACGACGACCTCTACGCGAAGATGGTGACGGTGACCGCCAGGCTCGCCGCCTCGCGCAACAAACAGGTGATGCGGATGAACGGCTGTCCGGTGAGCGTCGCCGAGCAGGTGCTGACGCTGGTGGCGATGAGCGGGGCGAAGAACCCGTACTTCGAGAAGAGCGAGATCCTCAAGTTCAACAAGGCGTACATCGCCTGGCGGGCGACGATGGCCGGCAAGCGGCTGCGCGGGCAGAAGTACCAGGTGCCCGGCCCGACGAAGCGCGGCGACGGCCAGCCGGAGCTCTAAACAAGCGCGTTCCAGTCGACGAGGTCCACCGTCTGCGGCGCGACCTGGAACTCGACGACCTCCCGCGGGCCGACCGGATCTCCCGCGACCTGAAACGGCATCGGACGGGAGAACGTCATCCGCGCCCGGGTGATGAAGAAGTCGTGCATCCCCGCGAGCGGAAACGCCCCGCGCCACAGCTTGAACATGTTGCGCGCCGCCTCGAACGCGGTGCGATCGTAGACGCGCATGTTGAGCGTCCCCGGCACCAGCCCAGCGAAGGGGTAGGCCTTGAAGCGCGCGCCCCACTCCGGCTCGACCGCGGCGCCACCGACGGAGATCGGCCCCTCGTAGAGCTTCGTCGGAGCATGGGCGACGGGCACCGGCTTGCCATGCGTGTCGAGAGTGAGCGCGGGGGCGCCGAGGTTCTCCAGCGTCACCCGCACCGGCCCATGGCGGCGGTTGTTCGCGATGTCCTGCGGCACGGTGACGGTGAAGGTGGAGTAGAGGTAGCCAAGGAGGCCCTTGTTGAGCTGGGCGACGAACTTGCCGCCGACGGGGTTGTTCTTCAGCTTTTGCAGGTTCTGGCCGTAGTCGTGGAGCACCGTCGCATCGAGGCCGACGCACGCGAACTGACTCAGCGTGCCTTCGATCTCGATCAGGTTGAACCGTCGAATCGGCGGCGTCCACGACAGGCCCGGCAGGCAGCGCAGCGCCTTGCGAAACGGCGGCGCCCCCACCGCGTTCGGCCAGCCGTTGCCGGTGCCCAGCCGCAGCAGGCAGATCGGCGGGAAGCCCGACATCCCCGCCTCGCGCAGCCAGTTGAGCAGCTTGGAGATGGTGCCGTCGCCGCCGCCACAGAACAAGAGCGCCGGAGGACGTCGGGCGATCTCCCCGGCGAACTTCTTCGCATCCTCGAAGCTCTTCGAGAGAAAGACGCGGGCGTTGGGCAGCGCCGCCGAGAAGTCGCGCACCACCTTCGGGGTCACCTGCTTTGCCCGGCCGTTGAACCACGCCGCGCAGTCGTCGCCGAGGCCGAGGGTCTGCATCGGGCCGGCCTACTCGCGCTTCTTCAACCGATCCGCGAGCGCCTGGAGGTTGGGAGCGGCCAGCGCCGGCGCTGACATGCCCGCCTCGAAGCCGGCGACGTCGTCGTAGTAGCGCTTGGTCAGCGCCCGCAGCGTCGGCGAGGTGTAGACCTCGGCGCGGGGGTTCTCGATCATCCCGGCGATGACGTCGGCCACGTCGTCGGCGGTCTGCACCGCGGTGAGCCGGGGCGGCGGTACCATCGGCGTGCCCCCGAGCGAGGAGACCGCGAAGTCGGTGGCCACCGGGCCGGGCATCACCAGGCCGACCTGAATTCCGGGGAAAGCTCTGGCGAGATCCATTCGCAGGTTCGCGGTGAGCGCGTTGAGCGCCGCCTTCGCCGCGTTGTACGCCGAGCGGTAGGACGCCAGCGGCACCCGTCCGAGGAAGGAGGAGACGTTGACCAGCTGCCCCTCTTTGCGTTCCTTGAAGTGCGGCACCACCGCCTGCATCCCGTAGAGGGCGGCTTTGACGTTGATCGCCATCATCTGGTCGAAGTCGTCGTCGGTCAGCTCCAGCACCTTCTTCCCGATGCCCCGGCCGGCGTTGTTGACCCAGACGTCGATCTTCCCGAAGGCCTTGATCGCCTCGTCGCGCAGCCGCTCGACCTGGGCGCGCACCAGCACGTCGGTCACCACCGCCTGCGCCTTGCCGCTTGCCGCGGCGATCGCCTGCAGCTCCTTCTCCCTCCGGGCGGCGAGCACCAGCTGATGCCCCTCTGACCCCAGCTGCTTCGCGAGGGCGGCCCCGATGCCAGAGCTGGCCCCGGTGATCACGATTACCTTGCTGTCCATCGACGCCCTCCCTTCGCGAGGAGCCGACTCTACGCACCTGCGCCCGCTTCGCTAGTACGACAACCCAGAAGTTCATGCATGCCTGGGTCGCCGAACCATGCACGCAGGGACTTCTGCGCTGCCGTACCAGCGAATCGTGAGGGTCAGTGGCAGGAGATCGCCACCGAGTCGGGATCATCGCCGCAGCCCTACGTGCAGCCGGGCGTCAGCTGGTCCGGCGTCAGCCCAGTCATCTTGCAGGTCTTCTTTCCGCAGGTGACGAGGTACGCCCCGTCGGTGCACTTGCCCGCCTTGCAGCCTTTGGCCAGCGGCGGCGCGGGGTCGCACTTCGACGGGTGACAGGGCGCCAGGTCGTCCACCGTCGCCTCGTCCTTGCCCAGCTTCTTCAGCAGCTTCGCCATCGCCTTCGGGCTGCCTTTGCAGGTGAGCTCGTTGGCGACCTCGGCGTTGTTCTTCGCCAGCTGCTCCTGTTTCGTCATCCCCTCCTTCTCGGGCAGGTCGTCGAAGACGCGGCGCAGGGTGAGGACGCAGGCGACGTCCACCGCGCGCACTGAGATCTCCGCGTGCCCGGTGGCGCCCTTGAGCGTCTTCGGGCCGTCGTGCTTGAGCCACTCGAAGATCTCCAGCCGTCCGTTCGCCTCGAGGCCGTCCTCGGCGGCGGAGACGAGGCAGTCGCGGTCGCCGCACTGCGTCGGGGGCGGCTTCACCACCTTCGCCGCCTTCGGCGCGGCGGCGAGCAGGGCCGGGAGCAACGCGAGGAGGACTTTCATTCGCCGGATCATATCCGGAGCTACGTTCTCCCCAATGGCAGCGCGGGTTCCTTTCGAGCCGCTGGACAAGGCGTGCCTCGCGGCGACGCAGGCTCCGTGGGCGTCGTTCGCGCCGACCTGGCGGCTCGAGTACCGCGGCGAGCTCGACGAGCAGCGATTGGGCGTTGCCCTCGGGCGGGTGCTCGCCCGCTACCCGTGGTGCGCCTGCCGGGTCGACGGTCTGCACTGGGTACCCGGAGCACCGCCGGCCTTCACGGTCCTCGACCTACGCGGAGCCGCCGACGGCGCCGAGCGCGAGGCGGCGCTGGCGCAGCGCTTCCTCGACCTGCAGCGCGAGCCGCCGCTGGCGGTGACCTGGGTGCGGCGCAGCGACAACGCCGGGGCGCTCGTCCTTCAACAGCACCACGCGCTCGCCGACGGCCGCGCCTTCTTCGCGCTGCTCGCCGACTTCGTCACCGCCCTCGACGGCCCGCTGCCGGACGGCGTCATGCCCCGGCGGAAGGAGCGGGAGGTGCTGCCCGAGCGCGGGGTCAGCCGATTGGCGGCGTTCTTCCGCGGTGCCTGGAGCACGCTCGGCGAGCTGGCGCTGGGGACGCTGCGACCGCTCAGTCCGCTCTTCAGCAACGTCGGAACCGACTACTCCGGCAAGGACCGGACGACGCACCTCTTCGTTCCCTTCGCCCGCCTCGAGGCGTGGCGCGAAGGCCGCAAGAAGCTGGGGCTCTCGGCGAACGACGTCCTCGCCGGCGCGCTCTGCGTCGCGCTCGGCCGCTGGAGCCGGGACCACGGCGTTGCCCCCGGCCGACACAACCTGCTGATGCCGATCGACCTGCGGCCGCGCGACGGCTTCGAGTCCTTCGCCAACCACCTCTCCTCGCTGCAGGTGCGCTGGCGCATGACCGACCGTCCGGTCGACCTCGCGCGAGCGCTCCAGCAGGCCGCGGCCCCGGTGCTCGCGGCGCGGCTGCCCTGGCTGCGCGTCCTCTTCGACGGGTGGATGCTGCGAGTCACTCCGTTGAAGGTGCTGCGGCAGTCGCTGCTGGTGCAGCAGCGGCTGCTGACGAACCACTCGTTCTCGAACCTGATTCCGCTCGGCACCGCCCGGCGCTGGACGGCGCGCGGCGTGGAGTTCGGGCGGGTGTTGATCACCACCCCGTGCACGCCGCCGCAGGCCGCGAACACCACCGTCGTCCGCTGTGGCGATGAGCTGTGCTTCAACTTCAACTTCAAAGACAGCGCGCTGATTCCCGCCCAGGTTGACGCGCTGGTGGCCCACTTCAGCCGGGCGCTGAACGAGGTGGATGTCGAGCTCGGTGTGAATTCTCCGGACGGCGTCGCGTCTGTTTGAGCGCAGATCAAGACGGCGCCGGCCGAGGGCCGTCACCTCGCCACGAAGAAGCAGTCTCCTCCCGCGCTCTGGTCGAAGGCGGAACCGTTGGGAGCGCCGCGGAGTGAATACGGTACTGTCCCGCCCGATGATCGCCGCTGCGCTGATGGTGCTCGCCGCAACCGCCGACGCGGGCACCTCGCTGTGCGGCACTGCGCCCTGCCAGAGCTTCAAGACTTCGCGGGTGGCGTTCGAGCAGGTGCTCAAGGGCGACCCGCTGATTCTCGGCGTCGGCGAGTACCACGAGCTGCAGGGCAGCCCGAAGGTGAAGAGCGCGATCAAGCGCTTCACCGAAGAGATGCTCCCGGTCCTCAAGGGCAAGGCGACCTCGCTGGTGGTCGAGACCTGGATGACCAACGGCCGCTGTGGCGAGGCGGAGAAGCAGGCGACCGCCGAGGTGAAGAAGGTGACCCAGCGCCCCGACACCACCGAGGACGAGGTCACCACCCTGCTCGACCGCTCGTTCGACAACGGCCTGGCGAACCACATCCTGGTGCTGACCTGCGACGAGTACCGCTCGATGCTCGGCGACGATGGCACGCTCGACTCGGAGAAGAGCCTGAAGCTGGTGCGGCGGAAGATCGAAGAGAAGGCGCTCGAGGTGCGGGAGAAGGAAGAGGGCGGCCTGCCCGGCAAGCTGCTGGTGCTCTACGGCGGCGCGCTCCACAACGACCTGGTGCCGCTCGAGGACTACAAGGACTACGCGTTCGGGCCTTCGCTCTCGAAGGCAATCGGCGGACGCTACCGGGAGCTCGACCTGCTCGTGCCCGAGTACGTCGAGAAGGACGACGACCTGGTGAAGGAAGACTGGTTCGCTCCCGCGCTCAAGCTCGCCGGCTCCGGCGTCACCGTGCTCGTCAACCCGCACCCCGACGTCTTCATGCTCGTCTTTCCCCGCCGCAAGGGCCCCCACGCGCGGTAAACATCCTCCATGCCCATGACCCGCTTCGCGATCGCCGCCGCCGTCCTCCTCAGCGCCCTCGCCTTCGCCGCCGAGAAGAAGCCGATCAAGTTCGGCATCGCCCAGCCGTACGGCGAAGAGCAGGCGGTCAAGGCGAAGGCAGTGATCGAGCCGTACCTGACCGCCGCGCTCGGCAGCCAGGTCACCGTCGTCATTCACCCCACCTACGAGGAGCTCTCCGAGGCGCTCGCGACCAACGCAGTGGACCTGGCGTGGATCACCCCGCTCGCCTTCGTCCGCGCGTCGCAGAAGAACCCCGACGTCGCCGCGCTGTCCAAAGCGATGCGCGCCGGAGACGGCAGCCTCTTCTACCGGTCGATCTTCATCGTGAAGAAGGACTCCCCGGCGCAGAAGCTGGCGGACCTGAAGGGCAAGAAGGTGGCGTGGGTGAACAAGATGTCGGCCTCGGGCTACCTCTTCCCGCGGGAGATGGTCCGGCGCGAGGGGCTCGAGCCGGACAAGTTCTTCTCCGAGGAGAAGTTCGCCGGCGACCACCCTTCGGCGTGCAAGGCGGTGCGGGACGGCACGGTCGATGTCGCCGCGACGTTCGCCCGAGGCGCGAAGGAAGAGACCGAGCTCAAGGCCGACGGCTGTGAGGACACGGGAACGGTCACCGACTTCCGAATCATCTCCTCCACCGGCTCGCTGCCCAACGAGGTGATCGCCGCCAGCCGCGACTTCCCCCCGCTGCGGTACAACGACGTCCTCGGCACCTTCGGCCGCATGGGGAAGACCGACGCCGGGAAGAAGGTGCTCAAGGAGGCGTTTCGCGCCGAGGGTTGGGGCGTCGCGGTCGACGGCGACTTCGCGCCGGTGCTCGAGCTGCTCAAGGTCAACGACGCCAAGGCGAAGGTCGCGCTGCCCGCGGGCCCGCCGGCACGCGAACCGAAGAAGTCGAAGTAGCCGCCTACGGCAGGTTGATGTTGTCCCAGCGAATCGTGGTGCTGGTCGCCTCGGGTTGGTAGGTGCCGGCGCCAAAACCCGCGGTCACGTCCTGCATCGACGTCCTCGCGGGCGTCATTGCCGAGCCGAGGTTGACGTAGGTTCCTGCGTCGTCCTGAAGGTCGAGGTACAGCGTCGAGGCCGATTCGCGCATCCGGAAGTGGCGGAGGTTCGAGAAGGGGAACGGTCCGATGATCGCGGTGTAGCTGCCGATCGCGTTGACGCCGTATTGGACGTAGACCGTGCCTCCCTGCGCGAGGATCGACAGGCACGGGTCGTCGCCGGGGAAGTGGCAGACCTGGGCGAAGGCCTGCATCGAGCCCAGGTTCTGGTTGCCGGCGCTCGCCAGCTCGACCCGAAGATCCGAGTCGGTCAGGTCGTACCGGCGGGCGGAGAAGATGCCCCCGTAGAACCCGGAGTCGGCAACCGTTGAAGCCTGCAGCCGGCCGTTGCTCACCGAGCAGGTCGAGTCGACGAAGCCCCAGACCGACGCATCAAAGCCCCCGGAGTTGAAGTTCTCCTTGAGGGCGCTGACCTTCGGAATGCAGACGTCGCCGCCACAGCGCGCCGCGACACAGCCGGCGTCGCTGCTGCAGGTGGAAACGCAGTTCGCGCTGACGCCGTTGCACGCGAAGTCGTTGGGGCAGGCCGGAGCGGGCGCGCGGCCCAGCGGCCCGGTGGTGCACGCGCCGAGGCTACCTGGAACGTCGCAGAAGTCGCAGGCGCTGCCACAGGGGCTGTTGCAGCAGTAGCCATCGACGCACTGGTTTGATTGGCACTGAGCGGAAACCATGCAGGGATCGCCGTTCACCAGCGGGTTGGGCGCACCACCGCCGCCGCCACCTCCACCACCGGCTGCACCTCCACCACCGGCTGCACCTCCACCCCCGGCTGCACCTCCGCCACCCGAAGCACCTCCGCCCCCCGCTGCACCTCCGCCGCCCCCCGTGCTGCCGCCCCCAGCGCCGCCGACTCCGCCGCCCTCGACGCACTCACCGCCAACGCAGCCGTAGCCGTCGGCACACTCCGCGTTGCTGGCGCACTGGAAGCGCCGCTTCGAGAGGTCTTCGCCACCCAGCGGGCACGCAAGCACGGACAGCGCGTACGCGATGGGCAGGAGCCTCTTCATCGGGGAACGAACCAGTGTACCGCCAGGAGGATTCGATCGAAAGACGCGCTCAGTAGACGTTGAACTGCGCGCGCAGCGCTTCGTGCTCGGCCGCGTTGCGCGATGGGTGCAGCTTCTTGTTGGCGTCGTGGAGGTAGTACCAATACTCGTTCGTCTCTGGGTGCGCCGCCGCGAGCAGGGAGTCGAGCGTCGCTGCGCCGAGCGGCCCGGGAGGCAGCCCCGCCTTGGTCCGCGAGTTCCAGGGGTCGTCGGGGTTGCGCAGCCTCGCGAGGAACGCCTTCTTGTCGTTCCACTCGTCGAGCTCGTACCGGCTGGTGGCGTCGACGCCCAGCGGCGTCCCGCGATCGAACCGCTTCCACAAAATCCCCGCGACGATGTTCCGGTTGCTCGGGGTGGGCTCCTCGCGCTCGAGCATCGACGCCATGATCACCACCTGGTCCAGGGTGCGCTTGCTCGCGTCGAGCTCCGCCTTGTGCGGCGTGTAGAAACGCTCACCGAACATGTCGAGCTGCCGCTGAATCAGCGCCTCGACGTCGACGGCGCCGATGGGGAACCGGTAGGTCTCCGGGTAGAGGTAGCCCTCGAGCGTCGTCGTCGGCAGGGGGAAGACTGCGTGGAAGTGCGACGGATTTCCCGCCGCGCGCAGGTACGCCCCGCTCTTGCACAGGCCCTTCTCCGCCAGCGCCTTGTCGGTGTCGCGCAGCCGCCAACCCTCGACGACGACAAACGCCTGGTCCTCGACCATCGGAGGCGCCTCGAGCACCTCGGCCAGCTGCGCCGGCGTGAGGCGGGGGCTGACGAGGTGCTTGCCCGCCTTGGGGTTGAGCGCGCCCCGGCGCCAGAGAAACCACCGCCAGCCCAGCGCATTGGCGATCAACCCCTTGCTCAGCAGCACCGGCCCGAGCGAACGGCCGGTCATCCCCCTGGTCACCGCCAGCTCAAAGTCCGACGCGTCCTTCGGGCCCACCGCCTCGTTCGCCAGCCCGTTGAGCCAGAAGACCCCGCCGCCGACCGCGAGCGCCCCGAGCACCAGCAGCGCGAAGAGAACCTTGAGAAGCCGTTTCATGGGCGGGCACAATAACCTCAACCATGCGGCCCCACAGGTTTGCCGTTCTGATGTTGCTGACGCTCGCCGCCTGCGCCGACAACCTGGTGCCGCTGACGGCCCACTGGAACCAGGCCCAGGGGGTGATGCTCAAGCGCATCGCTGAGCTCAAGGGTTCGGTGGCCGACCTCCGGCGCAACGTGGTCGAGTCGCAGGCGATGGCGATCAACAACTTTCAGACCGACGAAGTGCGGCAGTCGCTGCGCGAGTTCGAGCAGGGCGTCGCCGACGTCGAGCTGCTGTTTCAGGTCAACGACACGGTGGTCTCCGAGGCGCTGCAGAGCGGAAAGCTGGCGACCGCCAGGCCCGCGGTCGACCGCGCGGAGAACGACTTCGACGCCGCAGTGGCGCGGCTGTACCCGATGCCGGCGCAGATCCACGCCGCGCTGGGAAAAACCCACCGCTGACCGCGAGCCGCGCCGCCTCTTGCGGGTAAGGTGCGCGCCCCATGCGCTCTTCCCTTGCGACGCTGCTGGTGCTTTCCGCCTGTGTCACGACTCCTGAGCCGGCGCCGACCCCGGTCGAGAGCAAGCCTGCCCCCGCCCCCGCCCCGAAGGTCCTCGCCGAGGCGCCGAAGCTGCGGCTGCCTCAGTGGGCGAAGCCGCTGGCCTACGAGCTGAACGTGCGCGTCATCCCCGGAGAGGACGGCTTCTCCGGCGAGCTCAAGGTGCAGATCGAGCTGGCGCACGCCACCGACGTTCTCTGGCTCAACGGCACCAACCTCACCATCGACAGCGCCGAGGTCGACGCGACGAAGGCGTCGGGCCGCGTCGCGAGCAAGGACTTCCTCGCCATCGACCTGCCGAGTCAGGTCGGGCCCGGCACGGTGACCCTGCACCTGCGCTACCACGGGGTGCAGAGCCGCAAGGAAGGCGCCGGATTGTTCCAGGTGCACGAGGCCGACCTCGACTACGCCTTCACCCACTTCGAGCCGCTCGACGCGCGCCGCGCCTTCCCTTGCTTCGATGAGCCGGGCTTCAAGGTGCCGTGGACGGTGTCGCTGACGGTGAAGAAGGACCAGCTGGCGTTTGGCAACATGCCGGTCGCCTCGCAGACCGAAGAGGCGGGGGGGATGAAGAAGGTCACCTTCGCGAAGACGCCGCCGCTGCCCAGCTACCTCGTCGCTTTCGCCGCGGGCCCGTTCGAGCGGGTCGACGCCGGGACCTGGGGCCAGAAGAAGACGCCGGTGGGGATCATCGTGCCCAAGGGGAAGGCCGCCTGGGCCAAGTGGGCGGTCGAATCCACCGGGCCAATCCTCGAGCAGCACGAGGCGTACTTCGGCATCCCCTACCCCTACGAGAAGCTGGACCACATCGCGGTGCCGTTGAGCATGGGCGCGATGGAGAACCCGGGCCTCATCACCTACGGCCACCAGCTGATGCTCTCCCGCCCCGGAGAGGACACGGTGAGCCAGCAGCGCGGCTACGCCTCGGTCTGCGCCCATGAACTGGCGCACCTGTGGTTCGGGGACCTCGTCACCACCGCCTGGTGGGACGACATCTGGCTCAACGAAGCCTTCGCCACCTGGGCGTCGGGCCAGCTGCTGCTCCACTGGAAGCCGGCGTGGCAGCAGGACGTGGGCATCGTGCAGACCCGCAGCGGCGCGGCGCAGACCGACGCGCTCGGCAGCGCCCGGCGAATCCGCCAGCCGATCGAGACCAACGACGACGTGGTCAACGCCTTCGACGGCATCACCTACGGCAAGGGCGCGTCGGTGATCGCGATGTTCGAGTCGTACCTCACGCCCGCGGTCTTTCAGAAGGGCGTCCACCGCTACCTCACCGAGCACGCGCACGGGAACGCGACCGCCTCGGACTTCCTCGGGGCGCTGGGCAAGGAAGCGGGCCAGGACGTCGGCGCTTCGTTCTCCACCTTTCTCGAACAGGCAGGCGTGCCGTTGGTCGACGTCGCGCTCTCCTGCCCCAAGCGCGGCGCGCCGTCGGTGAAGCTGTCGCAGAAGCGCTACCTCCCGGCGGGGAGCGCGGTGCAAGGGACGCAGACCTGGCAGCTGCCGGTGTGTCTGCGCTGGGGCAGCAAGGGCAAGAGCGAAGGCCACGCCTGCACGATGCTCACCGAGGCGGCGCTGGACTTCCCGCTCGCCGGAGCCAAGGCCTGCCCGCAGTGGGTGCTGCCCAACGACGGGATGCACGGGTACTACCGGTCGCGGCTTGCCGAGAAAGGCGCGCTGGTGAAGCTGTTCGACGCCGGCGGCAAGCAGCTGTCGATGGCAGAGAAGGTCGGCCTCCTGGGCGACTTGAGCGCGCTGGTGCGCTCGGCCGACGTCGAGCTGAGCGAAGCGCTGGCGCTGGTTCCGAAGCTGGTCGCCGAGGACAACCGCCACACGCTCGGTGCGGCGGCGGGCTACGTCGGCGGCCTGGGCGGCGACTTTCTCCCCGAGGCCCTGCGGCCCAAATACGAAGAGCTGGTGCGCAAGAGCTTCGGCCCGCGGGCGAAGGCGCTCGGCTTCACCGTCGGCCCGAAGGACGACGACGACGTCCGGCTGCTTCGCCCGATGATGCTGGGGATGGCCGGCCGCGAGGGAAAGGAGCCGGCGATCCGCAAGGAGGCGGTCAAGCTCGCGACCGCCTGGCTGGCCGACCGGAAGGCGGTCCACGCCGACGTCATCGACACCGTGCTCGGAATCGCGATCGACGAGGGCGGCGCGGACTTCTACGACAAGCTGCTCGCCGCCGCGAAGGCGGAGAAGGACCGCCGGGACCGGGTGCGGATGATCGGCGCGCTCGGCTCGACGCGCGACCCGGCGCTCAGCGCCCGCGGCCTGCCGCTGGCGCTCGGCGCCGACTTCGATGCCCGCGAGTCGTTGAGCTTCATGTGGGGCGCCACCGGCGACTTCCGCACCCGGCCGCTCGCACTCGCCTTCGTCAAGGAGCACTTCGACGAGCTCGTCGCCCGGCTCCCGAAGGACTCCGGCGCGAACCTCGCCTACGTCACCAGCTCCTTCTGCGATGCAAAGACCCGCTCCGAGGCCGAGGCGTTCTTCAACGGCCGCTCGACGAAGTACACCGGTGGCCCGCGCAACCTCGCCCAGGCGCTGGAGTACGTCGACCTCTGCATCGCCTACCGCGCCCGCCAGCAGCCGGTGGCAGCGGCGTTCATGGAGAAGTGGAGGAAGTAGCTGCTTTGCCAAATTTTGCCATGGCGGATATCCTCTGAAGCCATGAGCACGATGAACATCTCGCTGCCCGGCACGCTGAAGGCTTTCGTCGACCGCCGAATCGCCGAAGGCCACTATGGAACGTCCAGCGAGTACCTGCGGGAGTTGATCCGAAAGGACCAGGCGCGGCTGGAGCTTCGCCGGCTGATCCTTCAGGGACTCGAGTCGAGGCCGATCGGCGGTCCGACAAAGGCGTACTGGGCCGCCAAGCGAAAGGCATTCACTCGCAAGCCGTGAAGAAGCCGGTCGTGCTTCGCGCGAAGGCCGACGCTGACATCGACGCCGCGCTCGAGCACTGCCTGGCTGAAGCGCCCCAGCGGGTCGATGGGCTGTTGACTGCGTTTGAGTCGATCATCTCCTCGATCGGGAACGCCCCGAGAATGGGGTCCCCCCGCTACGCTGAAGCGCTCGAACTGCCCGGCCTTCGCTGTCGAATGACTCGAAGATTCCGGTATCTGGTCTTTTACATCGAGGGTGCGGACGAGATCTCCGTGCTCCGCGTCCTTCACCAGAGCCGCGACCTCCCGGCGGGGTTCGTCGCCGAGTAGGCGCTCGACCGACGGTTCGGGACGCCCGGTTCACCAAGCAAGACGAGTGGTTACAGCAAAGCGTCGCGGGGATTAAACGAGCGATGAGAAAGATCGATGAGTTCGACGCCCGCCTGGGGTCTGTACGCGCGGCTCCACCTCACGGGGCCCGACAACCAAGGAAGGGGCATGGATTCGAAGCTCGAAGCGAACAAGACCCTCGTGCGCCGGTTCGTCCAGGAAGTGAAGAACGACCGGAAGCTGGACAAGATCGGCGAGTTCTTCGCCGCCGACTACAAGGAGCACAACGAGACGGTCGCCTCGTTTGGCGGAGGCGCGGCCGGGTACGGGCGCTTTCTCAACCACCTCTTCACCGGCTTCCCCGACGA
>JAYVRT010000092.1:0-2550 GCA_043776025.1 Archangiaceae bacterium
GTTAGGGCTCCCGGCGAATGAATCGCACCCTCACCCTGCTCGCCAGCGCCGTCGGCTTCCTCGGCGTCGCCTTGGGGGCCTTCGGCGCCCACGGGGTCAAGCGCGTGCTCGAGAACGCCCCCGACGCGGTGCTTCGGCAGGGTTGGTGGGAGACCGGCGCGAAGTACCAGCTGGTCCACGCGCTGGCGATCGGCCTCGCCGCGGTCCTCGCTGCGCAGGTCGAAGGCGCTGGGCCGCGCGTCGCCGGCTGGCTCTTCGCCGCGGGCATCACCGTCTTCTCCGGCAGCCTCTACCTGATGACGCTCACCAACGTGAGGGTGCTCGGAGCGGTCACGCCCATCGGCGGACTGCTGCTTCTCGCCGGCTGGGTGATGCTCGGGGTCGGGGCGCTGTCGCTGCGCCAGTAGTGCCTACGGCTTGAGGCCGCAGTCCATCCAGTTGATGATCCGCGTCCGGCTCGATGAGCCCGCGCCGCCAGGCGGCATGTTGCCCGAGTTGATCCGCGAGCGGATCGACGTCTTGTTGCCTGAGACCGCGCTCACGGTGCCGAACTCGGTGCCGTGGCAGCTGGCGCAGTTGCTCGAGAACCAGGTCTTCGCGTAGCTCCCCCAGGTATCGGTGCAGGTCGAACCGGTGCCGCCGCCACCCCCAGTGCCCGTCGTCCCGCCGCCGCCGCCCGCGCCGCTGGTGCAGACGCCCGAGGTCGGAACGCAGTTGCTGCCGACCACGGCGTTGCTCGCGTTGACGATCTGCACGCAATGGGCGGTGCTGGGGCACGCCTGGCCGCTGCTGCAGTCGCTGCCGCAGGCGCCGGTGGTGCCGGAGCCGAGGCAGAAGTTCTTGGTGCTACCGCACTGCGAGCTCGCCGTGCAGGTCTTGCAGTAGTTCGGGTTGGTCGTCGTCCCTCCGCCGCCGCCGGTGCCCGCCGTCCCGCCGCCCGTGCCCGCTGTCCCGCCGCCCGTGCCCGTTGTCCCGCCGCCCGTGCCCGCCGTCCCGCCGCCCGCTCCGGACGTGCCGCCTCCGACGCCCGAGGTCCCGCCGCCGCCACCGACGCCGGTGCCCGTGCCTGGCTTCACCGCGCACGTGCCCGAGGGCATGCCTGAGTTCACCCAGCTGTCGACGACGTTGAGGTCGAACTGTTGAACCCGCGCGTTCGGAGCCGGCGGCATCTGGGCGACGCTGGCGCGCATCCGGATCACCGACCGCTGGCCGATCGACTTGGTGCTGTCGAGCGGGGAGGTCGCGGTGAAGTCCGCGTGGGTGAGCAACCCGAAGGTCGCGTTTCCGGCGAGGATCGCGCCGTGGCAGCTCGCGCAGTTGTTGCCGATCACCGTCGCGACGTCGCACGGAAGGTCGCCGGCCGGGCTGACGACTCCGCCACCGCTGCCGCCGTTTCCACCGGTGCCGCCACCCGCACTCGTCTGCCCAACACCGCCCCCTTCTCCCTGCGGATCCACCGTCGAGACCTTCTTCACGCAAGCGCCCTGGTTCGGATCGCAGACCAGACCCTCGCCGCATTCGACTTCGCAAGGGGACCACTCGCTGACGCATCCGGGGAGCAGTGCCGCCGAAAGAATCGCGGAGCAGCTGATCAGGACTCGTCTCATTGGCGCGGCCTCATAGAAGAAGCCACCGCCCTGAGCAATACGCGGGCCAGCAGTCAGCCCAGCTTCTTTCGAAGCACCTCATTGAGCAGCTTTGGGTTGCCCGTACCCTTCATAATCTTCATCGCCTGCCCGACGAAGAAGCCGAGCACCTGCAGCTTGCCCGCCCGGAATTGCGCGACCTCGGTCGGGTGCTCCGCCAGCAGCCCATCGAGGATCCGCTCGATCTGGGCGGTGTCGCTGACCTGCGCCAGCCCCTTCTCGGCGATGACGGCCGCGGGATCTCGGCCGGTGCGGAACAGCTCGCCGAGCACCTCTTTGCCAGCGTTGCCGGAGATCGTCCCCTGCTCCACCGCGGTCAGCAGCGCTCCCAGCTGGGCCGGCGTGAACTTCACCGAAGCGACGGTGGTGTTTGTATCGTTGAACAACCTTTGCAGCTCACCGTTGAACCAGTTCGCGAGCTTGCGCGCATCGGGCACATGCGGCACGCAGGTCTCAAAGAAGTCCGCCAACGGCTTGTCGGCGCAGAGAATCCGCGCGTCTGCTTCCGCCAACTTCAGCGCCTCGACGAACCTTCGGCGGCGCGCGCGCGGCAGCTCGGGCAGCAGGCCGCGCTGGGCTTCGATGAACGCCGCCGTCACTTGCAGCGGCGGCAAATCAGGCTCGGGGAAGTAGCGGTAGTCGTGCGCGTCTTCCTTCGAACGCATCGCGCGCGTCTCGTTGCGCGCCGGATCCCACAGCCGCGTCTCCTGGTCGACCTTGCCGCCGTTCTCGATCACCTCGATGTGCCGCGCCGATTCCCACTCGATCGCCTGCTTGATGAAACGAAACGAATTCAGATTCTTCAGCTCGGTGCGGGTGCCGTATTCCTGGACAGTTCTCCGCATCACCGAGACGTTCGCGTCGCACCTGAACGAGCCCTCCTCGAGGTTGCCGTCGTTGACCC
>JAYVRT010000093.1:0-8395 GCA_043776025.1 Archangiaceae bacterium
GTCGAGTACGCGCCGGGGAGGTGGTTCCCCTGGCCCCCGCCGCCGTAATAGAAAATCGTCTCGCCGCCCCAGGTGTCGCGCACGTGTCCCAGCCGCTGCGCGACTTCGCGAATCGCGGTGTCCCAGTCGATGGTCTCGAAGGTGCCGTCCTCGCGCCGCCGAAGCGGCTGGGTCACCCGATCCTTCCCGTGCTGGTAGTGGTCGAGCCGGTGCGCCTTCTCGCAGGCGTAGCCACGGGAGATGGGGTGCGCCTCGTCGCCCCGCAGCTTCACCAGGTGCCGACCGCCTTCGCCGCCCAGCTGAACCTCGAGGCCGCAGTTGCACTCGCAGAGGATGCACGCGGTCGACTTCCAGTCGCTGGTGGTCATGCGTCGCTCCTCAGCGGTCTTGGTTGATCAGCGACGGATGGACGTCGGCCACCCGTGCGTTGAGCAGAGATGCCGCGACCTCGTCGGTGAGCAGGGGGATCACGCCGCCGCCTCCGACGATGTTGACGATGTGGGAGATCGAGCCGCGGCAGACCCCGCCCCAGCTGGGCTCCTTCTCGAGCCCCACCGAGGCGTAGGCCGAGAAGTCGACGTAGAGGTCCGTCGGCGTCTGCGAGCTGCCCGAGCACAGCAGGTGTGGCTCGGGCTTCGTCTCGACCAACTCCTGGACGACGAAGCCGCCGCCGACGCGGTCGTCGATCGCGCGCTTGCACAGCTCTTCCCAGCCCAGGGAGCTGCCGTACGCGCCGCGGACGCGCTCGTCGAAGCCCGGCTGGGTCCGCGTCCGTCCGACGAACACCGCCCGCCCGCCGTAGTCCCACGAGCGCTTGATCACGTAGCGGTCCGGCTCGGCTGCGACCTTCTTCAGCAACTCGTCCCCACGGAAGGGCCGGGTCCACGGCACCGACTCAGCGATCGCCGCCAGCTCCGCCTGACTCAAGCCGGCGTCCTTCGCCAGCGCGCGATCCTCGGTGGCCTCGGAGAGCAGCGCAAAGACCGCCTTCACCTCGACCTGCGACGCCGGCGGGTTGAGCACCACCGCCCGCTTCCCGTTCGGCTCCGCGAGCAGCCCGCGCACATACTCGCCGCCCTTCATGTCCGGCTCCTCGAGGCGGCGGACGAAGAGGTGGCGGTAGATCAGATCGTACGTCTTGCCGTCGGCGATCACCTTCTCGTCGCCCGACAGCTGGTCGGGGTAGATCAGGTCGGCCTCGACGCCGTACTCGCGGAACCGCTCGCACAGGTACTGCTGCTCGGTCAGCTGCGAGTCGTTGCGGCGCAGCAGCAGGCCGATGCGCGTCGGCGTCTGCTTCGGCCGGACCCTGGCGTAGCCCGACAGCAGCGCCCGATAGAGCGCGAGCGCGTTGCTCCCGTTCTTCGCCCAGAGGGCGGCGATCACGTGCGGCTTGAGGCCCCAGAAGCGGCCGGCGACCTCGATCAGGGTGTTGGCCGCGATGTCGGAGTAGGCCTGCATCGCGGGGATGGTGGCGTTGAGCTCGAGCGCGTTCACCTTCGCGCCGACGAAGTAGTCGACCCGCGTCGTCACCAGGGTGTCGGTGGTCGCGACCGTCGCCTCGCACAGCTTCCGCTCGAGCGGAGAGAGCGCGCCGAGCACCAGTTCCTTCGCGCTGCCCAGGCACACCGCGCGCGACATCTTCAGGCCCGCCGAGGCGAGCAGGGCCGAGAGCTGCTGGCGTCGCTGCAGCTCGGCCTTCGCGATCACCACCGGCGTCGCGGTGATCGGAATCGGCCTCGGCTCGCCGGTCTGTTTGTCGGTGACCGCCAGGCCCCGGGTGAACGCCGTCGTCGCCAGCTCGGGCCCGAAGTGACGGGCGTCCCAGCGCAGCGCTTCTAAAAGCTTGTCGACGGGGCTAAGCGCTTGAGTCGCCATGGGTAAAAGCCTCGAGTTCTTCTTCGATTTGATGAGCCCGTATTCGTACTTAGCGGCGACCCAGCTGCCCGCGCTCGCCGAACGCACCGGCGCGTCGATTCATTGGCGGCCTCTGTATTTGCCGGGCGTGATGAAGGCCACAGGAAACAACGGCCCGACCTCGGTCGCGCCCAAGGCGATCTACGCGTTCAAGGACTGCAACGACTGGGCGAAGCACTACGGCCTGCCCGAGATCAAGATCCCCGATGTCTTCCCCTTCACCGCGGTCTTCGCCGACCGCTGCGCGATCGTCGCGGGCGAGCAGGGGAAGCTGGTCCCCTATGCGCTGGCGATGTTCAAGAAGATCTGGGTCGAGCAGAAGGACTGCACCGACCCCGTCGTGGTCGCCCAGGTGCTCGCCGAGGCGGGGCTCGAGCCGGAAGCTGCGATCGCCCGCGCTGGCACCGAGGAGGTGAAGGCGGCGCTGCGCAAGAACACCGACGAAGCGGTGGAGCGGGGCGCGTTCGGCGTCCCCACGTTCTTCGTCGACGGGGAGATGTTCGTCGGCAACGACCGGCTCTTCTTCGTCGAGCAGGCGCTGCGCCGTTAGATCGAGATCGAGCCTTCGCGGAAGTCGGTCTTCGCCAGGTGGACGTTGATGCACACCGGCTTGCCCTTCTTCGACAGCGCCTTGGCCTGGTCGAGCACCTCGTCGACCTTCTTCGGATCGGTGAGCAGCAGCCCGACGCCGCCGTAGCCTTCGGCGACCTTGTGGTAGTCGGAGCGGCGCAGGGTGCACGCGACGTCGGAGCCGAGGATCGTCACCTGGTCTCGCGCGATCTGCGCCCACGACGCGTCGTTGCCGATCACCGCGATCGGCGCCATCCCCATCCGCACGAAGGTGTCGAACTCGTTGAGGCTGTACGCGCTCGAGCCGTCACCCCAGATGATCCACACCTCGGCGTTGGGCCGCACCGCCGCCGCGCCGACCGCGAAGCCGCCGCCGACGCCGAGGGTGCCGAAGACGCCCGGGTCGAGCCAGGACAGCGGCCGGCGGGGCTTCAAGATGTACGCCGCGGTGGCGACGAAGTCTCCACCGTCGGCGACCAGCACCGAGTCGTCGGCGAGCTTCTCCTCGATGCGCTGGAAGAGGTGAATCGGGTCCACCAGGTCTCCGTCGGTCCTCGCCTTGGCGCGGATCTCCGCGTCGCGGGCGGACTCCCGTTCCTGACAGGCCTCCCGCCAGGCGGCGCGCGGGTTCGCCGGGCCGACCTTCTGCGCCAGTTGAATCAGGAAGTCGGCGGCCGGCATCTGCAGCGCCAGCTCCGGGCGGCGGTTCTTCCTCAGCTCGTAGCCAGAGAGGTTGGCGGCGATCACCTTCGTCTTCTTGCCGAAGCCCAGGCCATACTTCATCCGGAAGTCGAAGGGGAAGCCGGCGACCACCACCACGTCCGCGTCCTTGAGCGCCTTGCCGCGGGCGTGCCGGAACTGAATCGGGCTGTCGCGCCCCAGAAGCCCGCGGGAGACGCCACCGAGCCAGGTGGGGATTCCCAGCGAATCGACCGCGCGCGCCAGCGGGCCCGGGTCGGTGCAATTGACCATCGTCTGGCTGCCGATCACCAGCGCTGGCCGCTTGGCCTCGCGCACCAGATCCGCCGCCTTGCCCATCAGCGATCCGAGCCGCTGGGTGGGGATGTTGACCTTGGGAATCGAGCCGGCGACATCGACGTGGGGCACGTGGAACTGCCGGTAGAGGTGTCCTTGAAGGTAGAGCTTGATCGCCCGCTGGCCGAAGGACTTGGCGTTGTCGACGCCGCTCTCCTTCATGAACCACTCGTGCACCAGCGACTCCGGGTAGAGCACGTCGACCGGGACCTCGATGAACACCGGGCCGGGGATGCCGCTGGTCGCTTCCTTCAGCGCCCGCTCCACCGTCGGCTCGAGCTGGGCGACGGTGTTGCAGCGCGCGGCCCACTTCACCGAAGAGTAAATCAGCGCCATCTGATCGATGTCCTGCAGCGCGCCGCGGCCCTTGAGCACCGTCGCAGTCGCGCCCCCGAAGAGCACCACCGGCGACTGCGCGAGCTGTGCGTTCTTCATCGCCGTCAAGGTGTTGGTCACCCCCGGGCCAGCCGTCACCGCCGCCACGCCGGGCAGTCCGGTCATCCGCGCCACCGCGTCGGCGGCGAAGACCGCGTTCTTCTCGTCGCGGCAGTCGATCACCTTGATCCCCGCGTTCTGAGCGCCGGTGAGGATCGGGGAGATGTGCCCGCCGACGAGGGTGAAGACCCAGGGGATCTTCCACCGCGAGAGGACCGAAGCGATCACGTCTCCGCCGTGGCGGGCAAGCTTTGGAGGGCGCGTCATTGCGCGGATTGTGGGCAGGATTTGGAATAAAGGGGTCCTCAAACGTCATGCACCGATTCAAACGCGAATCCTCGGCGCTGTTGGTGATCGACCTCCAGGAACGGCTGGCCGCGGCGATGCGCCCCGCCGCCCTCGAGCGGGTCGTCAACCGGACCCTGGCGGCGATCGCCGGCGCCCGGGCGCTGGGGCTGCCAGTGATCGTCACCGAGCAGTACCCCAAGGGCCTGGGGCCGACGCTGAAGGTGCTCCAGGACGCGCTCGGCGCAGTGAGCCCCATCGAGAAGCTCGAGTTCTCCGCCTGGTTGCCGAAGGTGCGCGAGCAGCTCACCGGGCGCCCCGACGTGCTCGTCGTCGGGATGGAGACCCACGTCTGCGTCTTTCAGACGGTGCGCGATCTGTGCGGGGCCGGGCTGACGCCCTACCTGGCGGTGGACGCGGTGCTCTCCCGCGCCGAGGCGGATCACGCGGTCGGGCTCGAGCTGTGCGAGCGGGCCGGGGCGGTGCTCACCTCCGTCGAGACGGCGCTGTTCGATGCGCTCGGCAAGGCCGGCGGGCCCCAGTTCAAGGCGGTCTCGGCCGCGGTGAAGTAGTGGAGCCGGTGCTCCCATCGGCGGCGCTGCCCGAAGGGGGCCGGGCGGTGGTGGTGATCGGGGGCCAGAGCGTGGCGGTCGCGCGGGTCGGCGGCGTCGTCTACGCGATCGCCGACACCTGTCCCCACCGCGGCGGCTCGCTCGGCGCGGGCGACCTCAACGGCCACCACCTCTACTGCCCGCAGCACGCCTGGTGCTTCGACGTCCGCACCGGCGCTGCCTTCTTCCCTCAAGGCGCGCGGGTCGCCACCCACCGGGTCGAGGAGCGCGCCGGGCAGATCTTCGTCGACCCGGCGCCCGTGCTTCCGCGCATCGACTTCGTGCCGCCGACCTGACCCGGCGTTACTGTCGCCGGATGACTACGATGCGCCTCAAGGTCGACTTCCACTTCAGCTCCGCCCACGCCCTGCCGTTCTACGACGGCCCCTGCAAGCGGATGCATGGCCACAACTACCGGCTCCAGGTGGTGGTCGAAGGGAAAACCAACCCCAGCGACGGGATGATCCGCGACTTCGAGGACATCAAGAAGCGCGTCTGGGACTCAGCGCTCACCGTCTGCGATCACCACTGCCTCAACGACCTGATGCAGAACCCGACCGCGGAAAACATGGGCAGCTGGTTCTGGGAGAAGCTCCAACCCTCGATCGAAGGGCTGCAGGCGATCTCGCTCTGGGAGAACCCGGATTACTGCGTCACGGTAGAGAAGTAGCTCGAACTGACCTCAAGCCGCAGGGTCGGATTTGACTGTCGGGTCTTTTTTGACTCTCTTTGCCAGGGCAACCTCTAAAGCCCCACGAAGCTCGGAGTTTTCCCAGGGTTTGGTCATGAACCGGTCGATTTCCCCAGCCGCCAGGGCTTCCGCGACCCGCTCTGGCATGTATCCGGTGATGATGATTTTCACGCAGGCGGGGTACAGCCGCTTCACCTCTCGCATCAATTCCAGCCCGGTCATCTCGGGCATCAGGTAGTCCGAGATGACCGCTGAGATCTCGTGGATCGCCAGCAGTTCGAGCGCCTTGGCTGCGCTGCTCGCAGCCAGCACCCGGTGTCCGGTGGGCTTGAAAGCGCGCTCCAGCGCGCGTCGCACCATCTCATCGTCGTCTACGACCAGGATGTTCATGCGCAGCTCCGTGGATCCTACCTGATCAAGTTCTGGACCAGTGGGTTCTGACCGAGAGGCGCATCACTTGCAGTCAGCCAGGACCCATATGACGACCCCCACTCCGAGCACGACCGACGTTCCTCGCAAGGCCAGGGTCCTGATCATCGACGACGAGGAAGGTCTGTTGCGCACCTTGAGCGCGCTGCTCACCCGCGCCGGGTTCGAGGTGCAGACTTTCTCCGACGCGCTCGAAGGGCTCACCGCGGCGAAGGAGCCGGAGTTCGACGTGGCGGTGGTGGACATCAACCTCCCCAACATCTCGGGCATGGAGCTGCTGCGCGAGCTCAAGGCGCGCAAGCACCCGATCGAGGTGATCATGATCACCGGCGAAGGGACGATTCCCACCGCCCTCGAGGCGGTGCGCCTGGGGGCGTACGACTACCTGTCCAAGCCGTTCCTCGACATCGAGCCGGTGATCGCCAGCGTCCGCCGGGCGGCGGATCGCAAGCAACTGATCGACCGCAACCGCGAGCTGGAACAGCTGGTGAAGAGCACCCAGCCGAACCAGGACTTCATCGGACAGAGCGCGAAGATGCGCGAGGTGTTCGGGCTGATCGAGCAGGTCAGCTACTCCTCGTCGACGGTGCTGATCCAGGGAGAGAGCGGCACCGGCAAGGAACTGGTCGCGCGCTCGATTCACCGTCGCAGCCAGCGGGCGACCAAGCCCTTCGTGGCGATCAACTGCGCCGCGATGACCGAGACCCTGCTCGAGAGCGAGCTGTTCGGCCACATCAAGGGCGCCTTCACCGGCGCCGCCGGCGCGAAGAAGGGGCTGATCGAGGCCGCCAGCGGCGGGACGCTGTTCCTCGACGAGATCGGCGACATGCCGCTGGTCACCCAGGTGAAGCTGCTGCGGGTGCTGCAGGAGGGCGAGGTGCGCCCGGTGGGCTCGAACGACACGGTGAAGGTCGACGTTCGGGTGATCGCCGCGACCCACGTCGATCTGGCGCGGGCGATGGCCGAAGGGAAGTTCCGGGAGGATCTCTTCTACCGGCTCAACGTGATCACCGTCGAGCTGCCCGCGCTGCGCGAGCGCCCCACCGATGTCCCGTTGCTGGCGCAGCACTTCCTGCGGCAGTACGGGCGAAAACTCGCGAAGACGATCGATCGGATCTCCGATGACGCGCTCGAGGCGCTGGTGAGCAACGGGTGGAAGGGCAACGTCCGCGAGCTGGAGAACGTGATCGAGCGGGCGACGGTGCTCGCCCGGGGAAAAGAGATCACCGTCGCGGATCTCCCGCCGGGCTTCAGCAACCGCCACGGCGGCGCGGAGGACGACCTCACCAGCCTGCTGCACCTGTCGTACGCCCAGGCGAAGAAGCTCACCATCACCGCCTTCGACCGCCGCTACCTGCATGGGCTGATGCGCAAGTCCCAGGGCAACATCACCGCCGCGGCCAGCCTCGCTGGGCTCGACCGGAGCAACTTCCGCCGGCTGCTCAAGCAGTACAGCCTCGCGCCCGCCCGTGCCGCGGGTGCGCCCGAGGACTACGATGAGGTCGCCGAGGCCTGACGCAGTTTTTTTGGGGAGCTGATGCGGGTCCCGGCGCTGAAGAGAGGCTGCCGCGGCGCCCGCCGTGTTTCAGCCGGCCTTCTTCAGCCGCACGGTGAACGTCGAGCCCTTGCCGACCTCGGAGCTGACCTCGATGTCCCCGCCGGCGCGCTTGATGATGCCGTAGGCCGCCGTCAGGCCCAGGCCCAGGCCCTTGCCCACCGGCCGGGTGGTGAAGAACGGCTCGAAGATCCGCCGCAGGTTGTGGCTGGGGATACCGGCCCCCTCGTCGCGGACCTCGATCTTCACCTCGTCGCCGTCGTTCATCGTCCGGACTGTCACCGCCTTGCCGGGGGTGATCGCCTGCCGGGCGTTCTTGAGGATGTGATCGAGGGCCTGGTCGAGCTGCAGCGGTGCGATCTCCGCGAGGAGGGTGGCATCGAGCGACAGCTTCGGGCGCTCCGCCTCGGGCAGCTTCATCGCCACCCGGCTCACCGAAGCATTGACGTTGCTCGGGTCGGGGCTGGCGAGCTCCATGCGGGAGAATTCGCGCAGGCCGGCGACGATTTCCTTCACCCGCCGCACGCCGTCGAGCGACTCGACGATCATCTCGAAGCCGTCGAGGAAGTCGGTGTCGTCGGCGCCGCCTGACTTCGCGTCCTCCAGCAGCCCCTTGAGCGACTGGAGGTTGGCGCTGACGAAGCCGATCGGGTTGTTGATTTCGTGCGCCGCGCCCGAGGCGAGCTGTCCGAGCGCGATCAGCCGCTCGCCTTCCTGGGCCTTGGCCTCGAGCTTCCGCTGGAGCGTGACGTCGCGGTACTGGACCACCACCGAACGGTCGGCCGGCTCGTCGCTGAGCCAGAAGCCGCTCATCCGCCAGCGGACGTCTCCGGACACGATCTCCGCGGTGAGCTCCTCCGCCTCGCG
>JAYVRT010000094.1:0-8382 GCA_043776025.1 Archangiaceae bacterium
GCCCCGAGCGTATTGACCGCGTAGAGCGTGCCGATTCGCACTCCGGCGTGGGGGAGGGCGCGGCCCACCCAGGCGGCCAGCATCGGCAGCGAGGCGCCCATCGCTAAAGTCGGCGGCACCATCAGCACGGCGACGATCGCCAGCCGCACAGGAACCGGACCGCCGCCCGGGAGACCGGCAGCCGCCAACCACGAGGGCAGATGCGGCAGAGTGAGCGTCACCCCCAGCGCGAGCACTCCGGCGAGCAGCTCGGCGAGCGCGTAGCCGCTCAGTGGGCGGGAGAGCTTCAGGGTCAGCCATCCGCTCAGCGCGTTGCCGAGCGCGAGGCCGAGGAGGAACGTCGCCACCACCAGACTGACCGCGAAGGTGGTGTTGCCGACCGCCAGGCTCAGGCCTCGGACCCAGAGCACTTCGAACACGAGGCTGGTCGCGCCAGTGAGGAAGAAGAGCGCTCCCAGGATCTTCACCATCGCGGGGCGCAGCGTAGTTCAACCCCGCTGGGGGGCGGGGGCGGATCGCGGGGCACGGAGAGTCGGCCGTCTACTTCGCCGGCACGGGGCCCGCCCCCGGCGGCGCGTCGACCGCGGCGAGCAGCAGATCGACATACTTCTTCGCGCCCGGCTCACAGAACACCGCACCGCCGCGGCGTTTGACCCTCAGGTATTCCCAGCCGTCGACGCGAAAGCGGATCACCAGCTCGTCAAAGCCCGAGCGTTCGGGGTCGCAGTTGATGTTCCGTTGACCGACATCGGGGTTGAGGAAGGCGTCGAAGCCGGGAAGCTGCAGGTGGGGGTTGAGGTTGTACATGTTGCACCAGGTCAGCCGGTCTCCCCGTTCGAGGATGAAGCGGACGATGCGGTCGAAGTTCTCGGGGGTCAGCGCGCGCATGCGAAGGCCCAGGAGTCTAGCGGGACGTGGGAGGATGCGCCGATGGAGCGGGTACTCGACCAGCCAGCCCAGCAGTTCGACGACGAGGAAGTCCCGTCGCTTCGAGCGCAGGTCGAGGCGCTGGTCGAGACCGTGGCGCAGGAGGGGGAAGAGCCGGTCGGCCGGGGCGCCGCCAGCCGGCTGAAGGTCGCGCTCGAGGCGCTGGCGCGGGCCGAACCGACCCGAGGCACGCGGGACTTCCTCCAGGGCCTGCTCGATCGGCGAACGCTCGACGGACTCAAGGACGCGCAAGGCCTCCCGTGCCGGGGGGCGGTGGTCTCTGCCCAGCTCGCGCTTGGCTACCCGTACGCGCTCGAGATCAGCCCCGAAGATCTCCAGGCCCTTCGGGACGCCGGGCGGCCGCAGACGCAGCGCGGCCTCGCGGCGAGGGTGCTCACCGGGTTGTCCGCGTCGGTTTCGTTGCTGTGGAACGGCTGGATGGCGGCGATGCTGATGGCCAACCTCGGTCGCACGGGAGAGGTCGCCGCGTGGTACCTCGCGCCGCTCCTCATCGGCGCAGGCCACGGGCTGGTGGCGCTGGTTCAGGCCGCAGGGGCGAGCACCACCCGGTCCGACGAAGAGCGCCAACGAAGCGCCCGAACGCTCAAGGTGCTGGGGTGGATGTTCAGCGTCGGGCCGGCCGCCTCGGTGATCGCCGAACTGGTCAACGGCCACGGCGCGTTCTTCTTCGGGCTGATCGCCGCCGCGCCCGCGATGGTGACCGCGCTCCTCTGCGCCGTCACCGCGGCCCAGGTGGCTCCCGACGGCGAGCCGGCCCCGGTCGAGCCGCTCCCGGTCGAGGCGGCGCCTTGACCGTCGCCCCGGGTTAACTCGACCCGGCCCCGGCCGGGCCGTACGATCCCCAGCGCGATGGACGACGCCCACGTCACCGGCTTCCTGCGGCACCTCGAGGTCGGCCGCGCCTCCTCGAAGCACACCCTCAAGGCCTACGCCTCGGATCTGCGCACCTTCGCCGCCTACCTCGAGCCGCTGGGGGTGCCGCTGTTGGGGGCGACCCACCTTCACGTCCGCGGCTTCCTCGGGGTTCAGGCGGTGGACCACGCGGCGACGTCCCGCGCCCGAAGGCTCGCGGCGCTCAAGGCGTTCTACGGCTTCCTCGTGCGCCGCAAGGTGCTCGAGGCGAATCCCGCGGCCCGCACCAAGACCCCGAAGCTGCCCCAGCGCCTGCCCCGCGCGGTCCCAGTGGACGAGACGTTCGCGCTGATGGACTCGCCCGACCTCGACCGGTTGCTGGGCCTGCGCGACAAGGCGATCCTCGAGGTGCTCTACGGCGGCGGTCTGCGCGTCAGTGAGCTCGTCGGGCTGTCTCTGGGCGATCTCGATCGCAGCAACGGCGTCGTCCGCGTCCTCGGCAAAGGCAACAAGGAACGTCTGTGCCCGCTCAACCCGACCGCGCTCGAGGCGATCGAGGTGTGGAGCTCCCGGCGCGGGGAGCTGCTGGCGAAGCAGCGCAAGGGGCAGGATCCCCGGGCGCTGTTCCTCAACCACCGGGGTGGGCGGCTCACCACCCGCAGCGTCGGACGGCACCTCGACGCGTACGTGCGGAGGCTGGGGCTGGAACGCAAGCTGTCGCCCCACGCGCTGCGCCACTCGTTCGCGACCCACCTGTTGGCCGGGGGAGCCGACATCCGGGTGATCCAGGAACTGCTCGGCCACGCCAGCCTCTCCACCACCCAGCGCTACACCCACGTCGGCTTCGAACAGCTGCAGCAGGTCTATGACAAAGCGCACCCCAGGGCCTGACCCCTTCAACAACCCCTTCGGCAAGGTGAAGCTCACCGAGCCGGCGAAGGCGGCCGCTGCGGCGAAGCCACCCCCGCCGAAGAAGGAAAAGCCCCAGGCGGTGGACGCCGAGGCGGCGCTCTTCCTCGAGGCGATGGGGGAGATCACCCCGGTGAAGACGAGCAGGAACCGCCCGCCGCCCCAGCAGCCGAAGCTCGATCCGGTGAAGCTCGCCAACGACGAGTCCGAGTCGCTTGCGGAGTTGGCCGAGCTGGTCGCGGGCGACGGGCCGTTTCAAGGGGGCGCCTGGGAGGGCACGGTGCCCGGCCTCGACCCCCAGGTGCTCCGGCGGCTGCGGGGAGGAGAGTTCGCCCGCAAGTCCGAGCTCGATCTCCACGGGCTGACGAAGGAACGGGCCCGCGAGGCGGTGGAGAAGTTCATCCTCCAGGCCCATCAGGAAAAGGTCCGCTGCGTGCTGCTGATCACCGGTCGCGGTCTCAACAGCGAGGGGCAGATTCCGGTGCTCAAGCACAGCGTCGGCGAGTGGCTCACCCGCGGCCGCCTCGCCCGGCACCTGCTCGCGTTCTGCCCGGCGCTGCCGAAGGATGGCGGGGACGGCGCGGTCTACGTGTTGCTGCGCCGCTGACGTCCTCGGGACCCGAGCATCAGCAGCAGGCAGGCAAGCGCCAGAGGCGAGCTGCCCGCGCTCTGACAGCCACAACCGACGCTGTAGGCGAGGTCGCGGCTGCCACCGTCGACGCTTCCGCCGTCGCCGCCGCCATCGGCCCCGCCTCCGTCACGCGGCCCTGCGTCGTTGGCCGCGCCGCCATCTGCCGCGCCCGCATCCGCCGCGCCGGCGTCGACCCCCGCGTCGCCCGGGCCGGCATCGGTCCCTGCGTCGGCGCCCATCCCGGCATCGGGCGCGCCGGCATCATTGCCGCCGTCAGTCGCGCCGGCGTCGATGCCGGAGTCGACGCCCGCATCAACGCCCGCATCAACGCCCGCATCAACGCCGCCGTCGCCGGGGCCGATGCCATAGACCCAGGTCTCGGCGTAGACGGGAACGTTGGCTCCCCCAAAGAGCACGCTCGCGCCTCGAACCGGGTCATACGCCATCCCCGCGAGGTAACGGGCGGTGGTCGGCCCCGCCGCCGAGGCCTGCACCCAGACCCCGCCGTCCCACTCCCAGGTGTCGCCCACAAGCGCGCCTGCATAGCCACCGTAGAGCACCGTCAGGTTTCGGGCCGAATCGAAGGCCATCGCATGGGAGAAGCGGTTGCTCGGGCCGGTCGAGGCGACCTGGGTCCAGCTGGCGCCGTTCCACTCCCAGGTGTCTCGGTACCAGGTGGGGCCGTTGTTCCCTCCGAAGAGCACCAGGACGTTGCGAGCGCTGTCGAAGACCATCCCCGCGTTGGCGCGCGGCGCGGGGCCAGCGATTGCGACCCGGCCCCAGCCGCCGCCGTCCCAGGCCCAGGTGTCGCCGAGGTAGGCGCCGGAAACCGTGTAGCCCCCGAAGACGATCGTCACCCCGCGGGCGCTGTCGAAGGCGCATACGTGGCTGCCGCGCGCACCTGGCCCGGTCGACGCCATCTGGGTCCAGCTCGCCCCGTTCCACTCCCAGGTGTCGTCGAAGTCGACCACCGTGTTGTTCCCACCGTAGAGCACCGTCTTGCGCCGCGCCGAATCGTAGGCGAGGCAGGTGCTGTAGCGAGCGGGAGGCCCGGCGGCACGTTGGACCCAGCTGCCGCCGTCGAATTCGAACGTGTCGCCAAGGACGAGGCCCGCTCCGGTCGCGGCGCCCCCGAAGACGACCATCATCCTTCGCTCGGAGTCGTAGGTCATCGCGTGGGCCCACCGGGGAGGGCCGGCATCGTTGATCAACCTCCACGCGCCGGCGTCTGCGGCGCTCGCCACCGAGCCCGTCGCGAGCCAGAGCGCCACCGCCCACTGCAGACGAGCCCCGCGCGGCATTGGCAAACGATACCCCGCGCCGAGCTCCCTTGCCCGGCAACTGCTGCGCCGCCCAGGGCCTTGGGTTAAAGACCTGAAGCATGTTCCATGGCACCACGATCGTGTGCGTTCGCCGCGACGGCAAGACGGTGATCGGCGGCGACGGTCAGGTGACGCTCGACAAGACGGTGATGAAGGGCAACGCCCGCAAGGTGCGGCGGCTCGGCGAAGGGCAGGTGATCGCGGGGTTCGCCGGCGGCACCTCCGACGCGTTCACGCTCTTCGAGCGCTTCGAGGCCAAGCTCAAGGAGCACCGGAAGAACCTCACCCGCGCCTGCGTCGAGCTGGGGAAGGACTGGCGCACCGACCGCTACCTGCGAAAGCTCGAGGCGCTGCTGATCGTCGCCGACTCCGCCAACACCTTCATCCTCTCGGGCTCGGGCGACGTCGTCGAGCCGGAGCACGGGATCGCCGCCGTCGGCTCAGGCGGCAGCTACGCGCTCGCATCGGCCCGGGCGCTGATGATGCACTCGACGCTGACGGCGAAGCAGATCGCCGAGGAGTCGCTGAAGATCGCCTCGGAGATCTGCATCTACACCAACACCAACTTCTCCTTCGAGGAGCTGTAATGGCGTCCTTCACTCCCCGCGAGATCGTCAGCGAGCTCGACCGCTACATCGTCGGCCAGAACGCGGCGAAGCGGGCGGTGGCGATCGCGCTGCGCAACCGTTGGCGGCGGCAGCAGGTCGGAGCGGAGATCCGCGACGAGATCTACCCGAAGAACATCATCATGATCGGGCCCACCGGCGTGGGAAAGACGGAGATCGCCCGCCGCCTCGCCAAGCTCGCCCAGGCGCCGTTCGTGAAGGTCGAGGCGAGCAAGTTCACCGAGGTCGGCTACGTCGGCCGCGACGTCGAGTCGATGGTGCGCGACCTGGTCGAGAGTTCGATCTCCCTGGTGCGCGAGGAAGAGACCGAGAAGGTGAAGGCCCGGGCCGCCGAGGCGGCCGAAGATCGCCTGGTGGAGATCCTGGCCGGCCACGCGCCCAAGGCCTCGGGCTCCGGGTTCGGCTTCACCGCCGCGCCGCCGCCCCCGCCGCGGCTGTCGGACGCCGAACGGGAGAAGCTCCGCGCCCAGCTGCGCGCCGGCACCCTCGATGATCAGTATGTCGAGGTCGAGGTCGGCGAGGGCGGGGGGATGACCTTCCTCAAGAACTTCTCCGGGCAGGGGATGGAGGAGGTCGGGGTCAACCTCCAGGACCTGTTCAAGACGATGCCCGGCTTCGGCGGCGGCAAGACCCGCAAGCGCAACGCCAGGGTCCCCGAGGCGCTCAAGCTGCTGGTGCAGGAAGAGGCGGCGAAGCTGGTGGATCAGGATCGCGTCAACCGCGAGGCCCTGCTCCGCGCCGAGCAGCACGGGATCATCTTCCTCGATGAGATCGACAAGATCTGCAGCAACGCGGGCGCCAAGGGCGCCGGCCCGGACATCTCCCGCGAGGGCGTTCAGCGCGACCTGCTGCCGGTGGTCGAGGGCAGCACCGTCAACACCAAGTACGGAATGGTGAAGACCGACCACGTGCTCTTCATCGCCGCCGGCGCCTTTCACGTCAGCAAGCCGTCGGATCTGATCCCCGAGCTGCAGGGGCGCTTCCCGATTCGCGTCGAGCTCGAGCCGCTCACCGGCGACGACCTGGTGCGGATCCTCAAGGAGCCGAAGAACTCGCTGCTCAAGCAGTACACCGCGCTGCTGCAGACCGAGGGGGTGCGGTTGCACTTCACCGACGAGGCGGTGGCGGAGATCGCCCGCCTCGCCCAGGTGGTCAACGACCGCTCGCAGAACATCGGCGCCCGGCGGCTTCACACCGTGCTCGAGAGGCTGCTCGACGAGGTCAGCTTCTCCGCCAGCGAGCTGACCCAGAAGGACGTGCAGATCGACCCCGCCTACGTCCGTGAACGGCTGGGCGAGCTGGTCAAGGACGAGGACCTGTCGAAGTACATTCTGTAGAGCCCCAAAGAGCTGCCATGACGCGAAACGAAGAGATCATTGACCGCGCGAAGAAGCGCCTGGTGCAGAACTACAAGCAGCAGCCGGTGGTGCTGGTGAAGGGCGAGGGCTGCTACGTCTGGGACGCCGACGGGAAGCGCTACCTCGACCTGCTCGCCGGCATCGCCACCTGCTCGATGGGCCACTGCCACCCGCAGATTGTCGCCGCGGCGGTGAAGCAGATGCAGACGCTGTGGCACGTCTCCAACGTCTTCTACTCCGAGCCGCAGATCGCGCTCGCCGAACGGCTCACCACCGCCTCGGGGCTGCCCGGCGCGCGCGCTTTCTTCTGTAACTCGGGGGCCGAGGCGAACGAGGCGCTGATCAAGCTCGCCCGCCGCGCCCAGGTCGGCCGGGGTCACCCCGAGAAGTACGAGCTGCTGAGCTTCGAGTCGTCGTTTCATGGCCGCACCCTGGCGACGCTGACCGCGACCGGGCAGCCGAAATACCAGGCCGGCTTCGAGCCGTTGCCCGCGGGCTTCAGGCACGTGCCTTACGGTGACCTCGCCGCGGTGAAGGCGGCGATTGGCCCCCACACCGGCGCGATCCTCGTCGAGCCGATTCAGGGCGAGGGTGGGGTCCGGGTGGCTCCCGAGGGCTTTCTCAAAGGCCTGCGTACCCTGTGCGACGAGCGCGGGCTGCTGCTGATGATTGACGAGGTCCAGACCGGTTTTGGGCGCACGGGTAAGACCTTTGCCTACCAGCACGAAGGGATCCTTCCAGACGCGTTCTCCCTGGCAAAGTCGCTGGGCAACGGGCTGCCGATCGGGGCGATGGTCTGCACCGACGAAGCGAGCAAGGCGCTGCCTTCGGGGACCCACGGTTCGACCTTCGGGGGCAACCTCGTCGCCTGCGCGGCGGCCTGCGTCGCTTTCGACCTCGCCTGCAGCGAGGAGGCGATGGCCGAGCTGCGGGCCAAGTCCGACCGGCTCTTCGAGGGCGCCCGGGCGATCCAGGCCCGCAACCCCGCCAAGGTCAAAGATGTGCGCGGCAAGGGCCTGCTGATGGGCATCGAGATCGAAGGGGGGGCCGCCGACGTGGTCGCGCGGTGCCGGGGAAACGGCCTGCTGGTCAACCTCGCCGGGGAAAAAACCGCCCGGTTTGCGCCGGCCTTCGTCGCCACCGACGCCCAGTTGAGCGAAGGATTGTCGCTCTTCGAGAGGTCGCTCTAGACTCACTTCATGTGTTTGAAGTGGGGGGCGCCGTGTCCTCGGATGTGATCGCCGGGCTCGGGGCCAAGACCGATTTCATCGCGGTGGTTCCGCAACTCGACGTGCGGCGGTTGACCCTTACCCCGCAGGAGACGGCGATCTTTTCGCTGATCGGCCGGGCGACGGCGATTGAGGAGATCATCTCCAGGAGCGGGCTCGCAGAGCCGCTGGCGATCGCCTCGCTGCTGTCGCTGCGGGCCAAGGGGGCGATCGTCCCCGCGCGGGTGCAGAAGGGGGTCGCGACCAACTTCGACGCCGCCCTCCTCGAGGAGATCGACCTCGACGACAAGCGGAAGTGGGAGATTATCGACTTCGAGGCGAAGCTCCCCAACGCCAACTACTTCCAGGTGCTGGGCGTGCCGTTGCTGGCCCCACCGGACGAGGCGCGACGGGCGTTCTACGAGCTTTCGCGGCGGTTCCACCCCGACCGCTTCTTCGGCAAGAACCTCGGCAGCTTCCGCAGTCGGGTGGAAAAGATCTTCCTCAAGCTCACCGAGGCCCACGAGG
>JAYVRT010000095.1:0-8379 GCA_043776025.1 Archangiaceae bacterium
GGCAGCTGGGTGACGTCTCGCTCTACACCGCCGGCTTCTTCTCCGATTCCTTGCGAGACCGTGTGGTGGGCGCCGACTACTACATTCAGATGGGGGGGAGCGCCTACGCGGCGATCGCCCAGCTGTCGTCGGCAAGCAGCTTCGCCTCGGTCTATTGGGAGCTGCACCAGAAGTTCCGCAGCGTGGTCGAGGTGCTCGAGGAGATCGCCGCCCGCGGGCTGGCAGCGCAGGGGCCGGGCGGGCAGGTGAAGGTGCTCGACTCCTATACCCGCACTGGCAGCGAGCGGCTGGGGCAGGTGCTGCTCGATGCGGGCGTCATCCCCAGGGGTCTGTTGCCGAATTGACCGATGCTCCCCGCGCGCATCCAACAGCACCTCGAGGCGATCTACGGGATCCGCTGCGAGCTGCGGGTGACCGATTGCCTGCTCGACGAGCAGCAGGCGCGGGCGCTGGGCGGAACCTTGAGGGCGCGCGAAGAGCTGCTGGTGAGGGAGGACGACGGGGGGGTCGAGGTCGGGCTGTTCCTCGCCCCGGAGCTGCTCCACGCCGCGGCCGACCTGGGCTCGTTCTGCGAGGCGGCCGAGGGGGTCTCCCACTTCCTCTATCTGCACCGCGCGGCGTCGCTCGATCGCCACGTCTCGTTGCTCGAGCTCGAGGCCCAGGCCGAGGTCGACAAGTTCGCCATCTGCTCGTTGGGCGCCTGGAGCGACGACGGCCTCGGCCACCAGGCGAAGGGGATGTTCTCCCGGCTCTTCGACGGCGCCAGCTTCCGCACGCGGCTGTCCGACGACGAGAGCTGGCGTTACCGGGAGGCGAGTCGGCTGGCGCGGGCGTACTGCAAGCGCCTGCTGCCGTTGATCGCCGCCCGCCGCCTCGAGCGCCTGCTGGCCGAGCTGCGCTACGCCTATCGGCTCGGCGCAGAGGCGAAGTTGGATTACCTGTCGCGTTAGCGAGTTAGGATCAACGCCGTGGTCTCGACGCGCGAATTCTCAGCCGGTGGAGTGGTGGTGCGTCCCGGCGAGGGCGCGGCGTTCGAGCTGGCGGTGATCACGCCGCGCGGCCGGGCCTCAGTCACCGCGCTGCCCAAGGGCCACATTGATCACGGCGAGACGGCGCTCGACGCGGCGACCCGCGAGGTGCTCGAGGAGACCGGCCTGGCCGTCGAGCTGATCGAGAAGCTGGGCGATGTGAAGTACGTCTACCGCTTTCGCGGAAAGACGATCTTCAAGGTGGTCAGCTTCTTCCTCTTCCGCCACAGCGGCGGGGAGATCGACCAGATCACCCCTGAAATGAGGGTCGAGGTCGATCGCGCCCATTGGATCCCGCTGGCCGGGTCGCACTCCCGGCTGTCATATCCGGGCGAGCGGGAGATGGTGACAAAGGCGCTGGAGATTCTCTCGCGGGCCTGAAGCGCGCCCCCTAGACTCCCGAGCGCTTGCGTGCATCCCGATACGAGATCCTCTCGACGCTGCCCCCAGGGTCCGGGACGCGGACGCGGCTCGCCTGGCAGGTGGGCGATGGCGGCTTCCGGCGGGCGGTGGTGCTGCGCCAGGTGCCGCAAGGCGTGGAGTCGCAGGCGCTGCCCTCGACGCCGCAGTCGGTGCTGCCGCTGCTCGACGTCGTCGAGCTCGAGGGCGGCAGCTGGGCGGTCTATGAGTTCGTGCCGGGCGCGACGTTCGCCGAGGTCTCCGCCGCCCACTTCTCGGTCGAGCGGCTGCCGTCGCTGGGCTTGATCGCCCGAGCGGTGGTCGACGCCTGTCGGGCGATTCACCCGGTCCACGCCTTCGTCGACCCGCTGGGGCTGATCCCTTCACCCCGGCACGGCGGGATCTCCGACGCATCAATCTTCATCGGCTTCGACAGGTTGACCCGGGTGCTGGATCTCGGCGCCCGGCGGCTGGGGAAGTTCATCGCCCCCGAGGTCACCCGCGGGGAGCAGTTCGACGCGCGGGCCGACGTCTTCTCGCTCGGCGCGGTGCTGCACCACGCCACCACCCGCTTCGACAAGGGCTACGCGGTGACGATCGCGCGGGCGCCGTCTCCGGCCGAGTTTCCGCCGCCGTCGGCGGTGCACCCCGAGGCGACCCCGGAGCTCGACGCGGTGGTGATGCGGGCGATGATGCCTTCGCCCGCGAGCCGGTTCGCCAGCGCGCTCCAGCTCGCCGAGGAAATCGAGGCGGTGCTCGGCCCGGTGCTCTTCACCTCCGATCAGGTCCACACGGTGCTGCTCCCGCTGTTCGGAGATCGGATCGCCGCGCTCAAGGAGTTGGTGGATCCAAAGAACCGCCCGCCCGCGCCCAGGCCCTCGGCGCCGCGGCCCTCGGCGCCGAAGAGGCGGCCGCCCGAGCCGCTGATCGACGCCGACGTCCAGCTCGACGGCGGGGCGATGGACGAGATCGCCGACATTCCGACGCAGGCGAACATCAAGCTGCCGCCCGGCTTCGCCCGGCCGGGGCCCCCGGTGCCGGACTTCGACCCGCACACCACCCGGCCCGACGCGATCAAGCCGGCGCCCGACTTCGACCCCAACGCGACCTCCCCCGGCCGGGGCCTGGCGGAGGTCGCTCCCAACCTCGCGGCGAGCATCGGCATGGCGCGGCCCTCGAGCCCGAGGCGCCCCGACACCGTCTCCGGCCGCCGCCCGGTGACCCAGGCGGACGACGAGAAGGCGCGCGCCCGCGGGCAGGAGAAGATCAGCACCGCCGACCTCGACCCCGACCAGCTGAGCCCCGAGCTGAAGTCGCTGCAGGATCCCGACCTCGGGGCCGAGCTCGGCGCACAGATCGAGGCCGAGCCGACGAACATCAAGCCGCGCCCGAGCCAGATCGCGATGCGGGCGCTCGCTCCGTCCAACCCGGGCGTCTTCGAGGACCCGAAGAAGCGCGAGCCGACGATGGACGTCGAGCCTGAGGACCACCCTCCGGGACTGAAGGCGGCCTCGTCCCCGCCGCGCGCCCGGAGGTTGGTGCTGTTGCTGCTGGTGATGATCGTCGGCTTCGGCGCCGCGATCGTGAAGTTCCGCCCCGACCTCGTCGACAAGCTCAAGGCGCGGATCAACGGCGTGCCCCAGCCGCCGGATGTATCGAGCGCGGAAGAGGTCGACGCCGGCGAGCGGGTGGTCGACTCCGACGGCGGAGTGGCAGTCCCCGCGCCGGCCGCGGTCGCCGCAGATGCCGGCGCCACCGCGGACGCGGGAGACGACGAGGAGGACGACGTGCCGGCGCTCACCTCGGACGGCGGCGCCAGCGACGGCGGGAAGACGAAGCCTGGCCCGGTGAAGAAGAAGAAGAAGCGCCGCAGCCGTTAGTTCTTCACGGCCCGGTCGGTGATCTCCAGGCACTTGTCCATGATCGCCAGGCCCTCGAGCAGCTGCTCCTGGGTGATGCACAAGGGCGGGTTGACGAAGAAGTTGTTCCAGCGGACGAAGGTGTACATCCCCGCGTCGAGGAAGGCCTTGCGCAGGTCGTTCATCACGCCCATCTGCGCGTGGGTGGCGTTGAACGGCGCCATCGGCTCGCGCGTCTTCCGGTCCTTCACCAGCTCGACGATCGAGAACAGGCCGATCGAGCGCACGTCGCCGATCGACGGGTGCTTCGCCTTCATCTTCTGCAGCTCGGCCGCGAGGACCTTGCCCAGCCTGGCGGAGTTCTCAACCAGCTTGTCTTCCTCGTAGACCTGGATCGTGGCGATCGCCGCCGCGAGGCACATCGGGTGCGAGTTGTAGGTCAGCCCGCCGTAGAAGACGTTCTTGTCGAAGTGGGCGGAGATCTTGTCGCCCATCAGCACCGCGCCCAGCGGCATGTACGCGCTGGTCAGCCCCTTGGCGATCGTCATCATGTCCGGCACCACGTTCCAGTGGTTGGTGGCGAACATCTTCCCGGTGCGGCCGAACCCGGCCATCACCTCGTCGAGGATCAACAGGATCCCGTGCTTGGTGCACAGCGCCCGCAGCCCTTCGAGGTACCCGTCGGGCGGGACGAGGATCCCGTTGGTGCCGGTGACGGTCTCCATCAGGATCGCGGCGATGTTCTGCGGCCCTTCCATGTCGACGACTTCCTCGACGTGGCGCAAGCAGCCCAGGGTGCAGGCCGGCTTGTCGGAGCAGAAGCCGCAGCGGTAGGGGTAAGGGTCGAGCACGCGGACGACGCCGGGGATCCCGGGCTCCGCCGCCCAGCGCCGCGGGTCACCGGTGAGCGTCGCCGCTCCGGCGGTGCCGCCGTGGTAGCTGCGGTAGCGCACCAGGATCTTGTTCCGGCCCGTCACCATGCGGGCGATCTTGATCGCGTTCTCGTTCGCCTCGGCGCCGCCGAGGGTGAAGAAGGCCTTGTTCAGATCGCCGGGAGCGATCTCCGCCAGCTTCTTGCCCAGCACCGCACGGACGTCGGTCGCCATGTACGGGTTGGCGTAGACGAGGCGATCGGCCTGCTCCTTGATCGCGTTGATCACCCGCTTGTCGCCGTGGCCGATGTTGACGCACATCAGCTGGCTGTTGAAATCGAAGTAGCGCTTCTTGTTCGCGTCCCAGAAGAAGATCCCCTCGGCCTTCGCCATCGGGATCGGAGCGACGGCACCCTGCGCGGACCACTCGAAGATCGAATGCTGCTTCGAAAGGCGGACGATCTCCTCCGCCGAAAGCGTCAGTCCTTCGAACATCTTCCCCTCCAGGGATTGGGTGCTGCGGGCTAGGAAGCTTTCTCGCCGATCAGGCCGGCGGAGGCGGCAGCGGCTCGCCGTATTTGCCGAGCAGCGTCTCGCGGACGTCGCGGTCGAAGCGCACCTTGCCGGTGGCGATCTCGCGCAGCGACAGCACCGGCGGCTTGTTCTTGCTGACCTCGAGGATCGGACGGGCGCCCGCCATCAGCTGACGCGCGCGCTTGGCGGCGAGGAGGACGAGGGCAAAGCGGTTGTCCACCATCGGGAGGCAGTCTTCTACGGTTACGCGGGCCATGGATTACCTGTCGGCAAGAAGGGCAGCTTGAAGCTTCGGCGGGGGTTTACGGGCTGGGCTGGGGAAGGTCAAGCCCTGCCGCGCCCGACCGCCCCGCGGCCAGGCCGATGAACCGCTGCCCCAACGCCCTGGCCTCGTCGAGATCATGCGTCACCAACAGCGCCGGGATCTTCGCCTCGTCGAGCAGCGACAGGACCTCGGCGTGGAGCTCGGCGCGCAACGGGCGATCGAGCGCGGTGAAGGGCTCGTCGAGGAGGACCACCGAGGGCCTGGGCGCGAAGGCGCGGGCGAGCGCGACCCGCTGGGCCTCTCCCCCCGAGAGCGTCTTCGGGCCGCGGTCGGCCAGCGCGGTGAGGCGCATCCGGTCCAACATCTGGCGGGCGCGGGGCAGGGCATCGGGCTGGCCGCGCAGGCCGAAGGCGACGTTCTGCACCGCGGTGAGGTGGGGGAAGAGCGCTCGGCCCTGAAAGAGGTAGGCGACCTTGCGGCGGTGCACCTTCAGCCGCTCGCCGCCGTCGAACCACACGGTCGAGCCGATCGCCACCCGGCCGGAGTCGATCGGCAGCAGCCCGGCGATCGTCGACAAGGTGGCGCTCTTGCCTGCGCCCGAAGCCCCGAAGAGCACCGTCAGGCCCGGCGGCACCTCGAAGTCGAGCTCGAGCCGGAACGCGCCGTCGGCGAAGGGCGCGCTCTTGAGCTTCACCGACAGCGTCTCACCGGCCATCGGCGCTCCTCGACAGCGGCGCCGCCGCCATCGAGACGAAGATCGCCAGGGCGGTGAGCACCGCGATCATCCCCGCGGCCTCCGCGTCGCGGCCGGACTCGGTGGCGTCGTAGATCGCCAGCGCCGCGGTGCGGGTCACCCCGGGAATGTTCCCAGCGACCATCAGCGTCGCGCCGAAGTCCCCCAGCGCGCGCACGAAGCCGAGCACCGTGCCGGAGGCGATGCCCCGGGCGGCGAGCGGCAGCTTCACCTCGAGGAAGGTCCGCATCGGGGTCGCGCCCAGCGTCCGCGCCGCGGCGATCAGCGTCGGGTCGATCTGCTCGAACGCGACCCGCGCGGCGCGGACGATCAGCGGGAGCGAACCGAGGCTCGCGGCGATCGTCGCCCCGAGAAAGGTAAAGACGATCGGCTGCCCAGTCAGCTGCTCGAACAGCTTTCCCACGGCGCTGTTGCGGCCCAGCCAGACGAGGAGGAAGTACCCGAGCACCGTCGGCGGCAGCACCATCGGCGCGGTGAGCAACGCCCCCCACAGCTCGCGGCCCACCAAGCGGGGCCGGGCCAGCGCCAGGCCAGCCGCGACGCCGAGCACCAGCGCCACCGCGGTGGCGGCGGTCGCGACCTCGAAGGACAGCGCCAGCGGCTGCCACTGCATCAGGGACTCTCTTTGACCGGGACCGCGAAGCCCGCCGCGCGCAGCGCCTGTTGGCCCGCCTCACCCAGCAGGTAGCGGGCGAACGCCCGGGCCCCAGCGGTGTTGGGGCCGTGGGTGCAGACCACCAGCGTCTGGGTCAGTGGCGCGTGGAGCGCCGGATCCACCCAAACCCCGTCCGGGACCAGTGACCGCGCCACCAGGGCGGCCTCGACGTTGCCCGAGCGCGCCAGCTGCAACGCTTGCTGAACGCTGTCGGCATAGACGATTCGCGGCGCGAGCGCCGTCCACAGCCCCGCGCGGCCGAGCGCCTCTTTCGCGGCGCGCCCGTACGGAGCGTGATCCGGGTTGGCGATCGCGACCCGGGCGAAGCGGGCCTCTTGAAGCTGGCCGAGCGTCTCGACCGGCTGGGTGGTGGTGGCAATCACCAGCCGTCCTTCGGCATAGGGCGCGCGGGTCGCCCCATCGCAGGCGCCGGTGGCGATCGGTTCATCGGTGAAGTCGCGGCTGGCCGAGGCGAACAGGTCGAACGGCGCGCCCTCGACCAACTGGCGGGCCAGCTTCCCCGACGAGCCGAGGAGCACGTCGAGCGTCTCTCCGCTCTGGGCCTCGAACGGGCCGCGCATCGCCTCGAGCGCAAGGGCGAGATCCGACGCCGCGGCGACGCGCACCGGCGCTTTCCCCGCGGGGCTCCTGGCGCACCCGGCGAGGGCGAGCGCCAGCAAGGGCCAGACCTTGAGGCTCATCCGCCGCTCATACACCGAGGCGGCGGGGCACAGTCACCACGAACGAAACGCCGGCGGCGCCAGGCTCGACGGCGATCCGAGCCTTGAGGTCGGCGCAGATCCGGTTCGCGATCGCCAGGCCCAGGCCCGTGCCCCCGGCGCGGGTGGTGAAGAAGGGCTCGAAGACCCGCGGGAGGACGTCCGCGGCCAGCGGGGTGCCCTCGTTCCACACCCGCAGCAGCACCTCTGCATCCCTGGGCGCGGCCTCGACCCGCACCTTCCCGCCCGGCACGACGTGCTGGATGGCGTTGACGACGAGGTTGATCACGACCCGCCTCAGTTGGCTGGCGTCGGTCCACACCTCGAGCCCGGGTGGGCCCGGGTGGAGGTCCAGCTTTGGGCGGTGGGTCCGCCAGCAGGCCTCGTGCTGCACGGCGTCGAGCGCGTCGGCGATCACATCGGCGATCTTCACCTGCTCGAATTGCGGTGCCGAGCCCCGCCCGAAGTCGAGCAGGTCGGAGACGAGGTGTCCCAGGCGCTGCGCTTCCTCCTCCAGCATTTCGATCAGCGCGGCGTGCTGTTCAGCGCCAGCGGCGGGCAGCCCGAGCCCCCGCTGCCACTGCCGGAGCGCGGTGACGACGTTGAAGACGACGCTCAGCGGTGAGCGCAGCTCATGCGCGAGCATCGTCGAGGTCTGGCCGATCGCCGCCAGCCGTTCGCTGCGCAGCAGCTCGCGCCGAAGCTCGGTGAGGCGGATCGTCGCCCCGACCTGGGCGGCGAACAATTGGATCACCGCGAAGTCGTGCTCGGTCAGGTCGGCCGCGGTGATCGCCAGCAGGTGGGTCAGCTCGGGGCTGAAGATCGGGCACCAGGCGCTGCGCGAGAGGTGGGCGTCGCTCATGCTGTGGGCGAGCCGGTCGGCGCCCAGAGGGGGCTCGATCATCGTCGGGATGTTGTCGAGGAACAGCGCCTTGCGGGTGGTGGCGACGGCATGGAGCACCGGGGTGAGCTCGCGCGGCTGCACCACCCCGACGATCGAGCGGCCGTAGTTCCCGACCGCGTTGTCGGGCCGGGCGATGATCCGTTCCACCTGCGAGCCTTCGGGGAGGACCCGGGTCAGCGACACGACCCAGTTCAGGTCGAGGAAGACCTGCTCGGTGGCATCGAAGAGCGCATGCTCGTCGCGCAGCAGCGTCTGGGTCGACCGCTCGGCGAGCTGGCCCATCAGCATCTCGGCGCGCGTCGCCTCCCGCGCGTCGCGGGCGGTGATCACGCTCCGGCCATCCTCGAGCTGGCCGAACCGCAGATCCAGCGGCAGCGGGGCTAGGTCTCC
>JAYVRT010000096.1:0-2543 GCA_043776025.1 Archangiaceae bacterium
ACCACTTCGAGGTCCTCGGGGTGAAGGACAACGTCGACGCCGGCGCAGTGAAGGTCGCCTACTTCAAGCTCGCGCGCATCTACCACCCAGACACCGTCCCTCCGGACGCGCCGGAGCAGCTGGGCAAGCTCAAGGCGGAGATCTTCGGCCGCATCAGCGACGCCAACCGGATGCTCTCCGACGACAAGCTGCGCGCCGAGTACCTCGAAGAAGTGAAGAGCGGCAACGCGGGCGAGAAGGTCGACATCGCGCAGATCCTCGCGGCCGAGGAGAAGTTCCAGAAGGGGCAAATCCTCGTCAAGGCCCGGAAGTTTCCCGAGGCGGTGAAGATGCTCGACGAGGCGATCAAGGCCGCCGACGAGGCCGAGTACTACGCGTGGCGCGGCTACGCGAAGTTCTTCACCTTCCCCGACAAGAAGGCCGGGCTCCCGGAGGCGATGAAGGACATCAACGTCTGCCTCAAGCGGAACGACAAGATCGCCGATCTCTGGTACTTCCAGGGGCACATGGCGAAGCTGCTCGGCGACAACCCCGCGGCGAAGAAGCATTTTCAGAAGTGCGTGCAGCTTCGCCCCGAACACCTCGATGCCCAGCGCGAGTTAAGGATGTTGAAATGAGGAAGCACGACGCGCCGAAGGTGCCGGCCGACAAGAAGGCCCTGGTGGAGAAGCAGGGCGCCCTGACCGGCAAACAGCGCCGCAGCCTGCGCGCGCTGGGGCACCACCTCAAGCCGCTGGTGCAGATCGGCGGGCAGGGAGTCACCGAGAACGTCGTCGCGGCCACCGAGGCGGCGCTGCGGGACCACGAGCTGATCAAGGTGAAGATCAACGAGGGAGATCGCCACGGCCTCGCCGAGGCGCTCGCCGAGGCCACCCGCGCCCAGCTGGCCCAGCTGATCGGCCGCGTCGCGCTCCTGTTTCGGGCGCGCAAGGTCGACTCGAAGATTTCGTTCGCCAAGGCCGAGAAGGGTCCGCCGCCGCTGCCCTGACCCGGTGGGGTTAGTTCGGCGCGTCGCCGAACGCCGCGACGCCGACGTTGAGCGTCGCCATCCACAGGTGCTCCAGCGGCATCCCGCCGACGTTCAAGCCGACCCAGAACCTGCCGATCATCACCCGCGCGCTGACGTCGCCGCTCAGGTACGGCTGGACCTTGAAGAACTGGGCGTCGACGCCGGTGCTCTTCGCCGCGACCACCGCGTTGCCGAAGCCGACGCCGAGGCCGGCGCCGACCTGGAAGGTGCCCGAGGTGTGCGCGCGGAGCTCGGCGAGGGTCGCCCAGTTCATCTGCTCGGCGCCCGGAGCGCTGAGCGTCAGCACCTTGAGCGAGGGGGTGAAGTGCTCGGCGAGGTCGACGCCGACCCGGGCGCTGAGCGACGGTGCGAAGTCCGTCTGGAGGATTGGGCCGCCGCCGACCTCGAGCTCGAGCCGGGGGCTCGCCCAGGCAGCCAACGACGAGAACAACACCGCGAGGACGACAGAGCGCGTCATACCCAGCTTGGTTGCCGGGCCCAGCCAAACTGATCACCGCACCGCTTCCGCGGCAAGCTTCACCGCCTCTTCGAGCGCATCGAGCATCCCCGCGCCGTAGTACTGGCGCTTCGACTCCCCCGCCGCCTCGGTAACCTCGGCGGCGGTCTCGACGTAGCCGAGGTAGCCGTTGGCGAGTGACACCACCCGCTGGGCGCCGCCGGCCGCTTCCAGCACCGCGCCGCTGACCCGCGAGGGCTCCACCGGCACCGCGAGCAGCGTCAGCGGACCCAGCCGAAGCACCGAGACCTCGGCCTCGCGGGCCGCCGAGAGGCAGACGAAGTTGGTCGCCGGGACGCGGCTGAAGCCGGGCACCAGCCGCGCCGCGTCGGGGTGGGGGAGGGTGACCTTCGCCCGGGCGATCGCCAGATGCAGCGGCTGTTCCACCGCGGTGGCTTCGGGCAGCGCCCTCTCGACCTCCTCGGCGAAGCTGCCCGCCGTCGCGCCCTCCGCCGCCGACGCATTTCCCCCCGAGCCCTGCAGCACCAGGCTCACGCCAGCGTCCGCGGCGAGGCGCCGGCCCGCGAACGCTCCGGGGTAGTCGGGATCCACCCCGTCGGGTTTGCGGGGAATCAGCGTCGGGTGCGCCGCCAGCACCAGCCACTCCGCGAGCGGACCGGTCTCGGACGTGACCACGAGCCGAGTCAGCCGCCCGTCGCATGCCTCTCCGGTGCGGGGGCGGCACAGCCCGGCGTCGGCGGCGCCCAGCTGCAGCTGCGCCGGGACCAGGTGGGCGTTCGCCTCCTGCAGCGCCTCGGACGCGGCGCGGACCAACGCGTTCTTCGAGGCCTCGCGGTACAGGCCAGTGCCCGCCAGCTCGGCCAGCGGCCGGCGATCGTACCCGCCCATCGACGAATGGCTGTGTGTCGCCACCACCCAGGCGTCGGCGACCCCGCTGCGGCTGCGCACCTCGGCCACCACCGCGTCCGGAACCAGCAGCACGTCGAGGGTGACGATCGCCGCCTTCACTGCGCCGACCTGGAGCACCACTGCCCGGGCGAAGAGCGGGTGGCTCGC
>JAYVRT010000097.1:0-8377 GCA_043776025.1 Archangiaceae bacterium
CAGCAGCGCGCTCTGGACCTCGGGGCCGGGGAAACGCCCCAGCGAGCTCGCGGCGGCAATCTTCATCGAGCTGTTCGAACCGCCCAGTGCGTAGAGCAGATGTGGAAGGAAGCGCAGGTCACCCAGGCGCCCCGCGGCCCGGAGGACATTCTCTTTGAGCACCGGGTCGTCGCTGTCTTCGAGCACTGCGACCAGGTCGGGGACGACCTCGCGGTTCTCCCGTTCGGCGAGTGCCTCGATGCTGCTCGAGACCAGCCGCGCGTCGTTGGTCCCGAGGTTGGCGAGCAGCGCAGTGCGGTAGACCGCCGCCAGCCGCCGCAGCAGGGGGAGAAACGTGGCGAACGCGACTCCAATCAGCGCCCAGAGCAGGCCGGGGCTCGTGCGCAGCAACAGCAGGGCGGTCCCGGTGATCGCCATCGCCAGCGGCTTGACCAGGCCGCCGTAGACGAAGCTGGCCCGGCCGCGGTTCTCGCGGGGGAAGGCGGCGAGCGCGATCCCCAACCCCGGGTTCAGAATGACGTAGTTCTCGAGGCGGTCGAAGATCTTCAGCAGGACGGCCGAACCGGCGACGCCGAAGGGAGCCCCGAGCAGCGCCACGAGCGCGCCACCCAGCGGGTAACTGGAGAACGTTCGGAACAGGCCGAAGGTGGTCAACAACCGGGAGCCGAGCGCCGCGACCAACACCAATTGAGCGACGCTGACGGCGATGTTCGTGTTGCCGAAGAAAGACCCGAGCCCGTTGGTGGAACAGGACTTTGCCACCGAGACGGTGAAGAGAAAGTCGATCGCGATCCCGCTCGCGGTCACCAGCGCGGTGAGCAGCCCCACCCAGCGCAGCAGCTGCGAACCTCGGACCAGCCCGAGTCCGACGCTGAGGTCGGCGCGAAAGTTCGCCGGCGCCACTTTCGCTCTGGGCCCGACCCGGTAGGCGTAGCGGTTGTGGGCCGCGACCGCCAGACCGCAGCACCCCAGCGCAGGGATGAGCAGCAGGATCGCCATCCCCCGGGTCCCCAGCGCCGAGGCCAGATGCCCCGCGGCGCCGCCGGAGATCGCCCCCAGCCCCCCGGCGAGCGTGAATGACGGGAAGTGGCGTCGCGATTGCTCGGGGCTCAACAGGTCGCTCGCCAGCAGCCAGAAGTGCACCGAGACGATGGCGATTCCGCTCTCGACGTAGAGCAGAAACACCGGCGCCGCCCACCCGCCCTCTTCCCTCGGGACGCCACTGGCCACCGCGATTCCGAGCGCGAAGACGGCGAACATGCCCGCCAGCAGCGACGCGCGCCCCAACCGGTCGACCAGACCGAAGAGGGCGAGCGTGAGCAACCCGATCGCGACCGCTTGACCCAGGTACAGCCAGGGCAACAGCCCGCTCCCCCCTGACTCCACCAGCCAGGTGTAGGCCACCACCCGCCCCTGCACGACGAGCCAGGCTTGCGAGAAGATCAGGGCTCGGAGCAACCAGACACGTCTTTGGGTGGAGTCCTCGACTTCCATCAGTGAGTGGCCACCGATGGTGACACGCCTTGGCCCCGCGCAACACAAGATCACTCGCGCCCCCCGAAAAAGCGGCTGCCCTCCCGGCGGTGGCGCCCGCCCTGGCGGGTTGTTATGTGTTTGTTCAACGTTGGCCAACGCGTGAAGATGGTCCCAACCGGAGAAACCTGGATGCCCGACGACCCCTTTGTCTTTGTGCCGCGTGCCGAGCCGGAGCCCTTCGACCCGCTGCGGGTCCCCGCGCTGTCACCGGCCGAGCTCGACGCGCTCCCGTTCGGGGTGATCTGCCTCGACCCCGCGGGGACGGTGCTCCGTTACAACCTCGCCGAGTCGCGGTTGGCGCGCCTCGATCGGGCCCAGGTGTTGGGCAAGAACTTCTTCCGCCGCATCGCCCCCTGCACCGCCACGCCCGAGTTCGAAGGACGGGTGCGCGCCTTCTTCAGCGCCTCATTCCCGCTGGATCGCTTTCCCTACTTGTTCGACTTCAAGTTCGGCGCCCAGCGGGTGGAAGTCGAGCTGGTGCGCGCCCCGGCCAACGATCGCGTCTTCCTCCTCATCAATCGCAGCGAGTTCGGCGGCCCCCGCGGCGGGCTGCCCGTCGGCTTCGCGGCCCCGCTCCAGTCAGAGCTCGCGCCGCAGGAAGAGGCGCTCGGGGTGCAACGCGACGCGGCCGGCCGCCGGGTGCTCTCGCTCGACACCAGCTTCGTGACCGCGCTCCACCAGACCTGGCTCAAGGTCGCCCCGAAGGCCTGGCCGGGCTTCACGCGCGAGTGGGGCTGGCAGTGGGGCCGCCACGCGGTGGTGGATCTGGAGGCCGCGCTGCTCGAAGAGCGCAACACCACCTTGCGCGAGCTGCCGATGCGAGAGGCGATGGAGCTGGTCAGCCGGTGGGCGCGCGCGCGTGGCCTGGGCACCCTGCGCTTTGACTTCACCCCGGCGCGCCACGGCATGTTCGGCATGACGCTCGAGCGGAGCGCCGTGGGCGAGGCGGTGGGGCACAGCGAGCTGCCCCGCTGCTACCTGATCGAGGGTCTGATGGAGGCGGTCTGCGAGCACCTCGCCCACAAGGTGGTCGCGGCGCGGGAGGTTCGCTGCTGCGCCCAGGGGTTCGACGCGTGCAGCTTCGTGGTCGCGGCCGAGAAGCGGAAGTCCTCGGTCGAAGGAGCCATCGCCGGTGGTGCGGAGACGCTCGAGGCCATCGTGGAGGCGCTGCGTGGCGCCGCATGAGCCGCCTGAGTTGATCTCCACCCGCCCCGCGCTCGAGCTCGTCAGTGGGCTCGCAGACGACTCGGTCAAGGTGGCGCGCTACTTCGATGCCTTCGATTGGGAGGGCGCGGCGCCTGACCCGGGGCTCAGCGCGGAGGACTTCTTCGCTGCGCTCAGCTGAGCCTGCCTCGTCGCGCCCTGCTACCGTCCGTGGCGCTCCGATGGTCCCCGGTCCTGATCTCCGTCTGGGTTGCAGCCGGGTGGGCAGATGAATGCGCCCGCGGCGAAGGGCAAGAGCGCGCGGTGCTCGCTGCTGACGGTCCTCGTCGTCCTCGGCGACGGGCCGAGCACCGCAGAGCCCGTCGTGGATCGCCACGGTCGGGATGACCGGTGACTCCTTCCTGATCATCGGCACCGGGATCTACTCGCGGCAGGGAACAGCCGCCTGCCGGTTCACCCACCTTCTCATTTACTTTGCACACACAGCCTCACCCAGAGGGTCTTACCCACCGCGGACTGGGACACCAAGGGGGACGCTGTGCGGACGATTCGAAGAGCGCTGTTCAATGTGGTGCCGATGCTGCTGATTGGCGGGTGCACCCAGACGGCGACGATCGACGTCGACAACCCAGACCTCCTGCGCTCCTCCTCCTCCAAGGCGCTGCTTGCGCCGAGTGGCCCGGACCTGACGATCGATCAGGGCCGCCTCCAGTCGTCGATTCGGGTGCTCACCAATCAGGTCATCACCCAGGACGAAGTGCTCGACGGCTGCGCGGTCAGCCCGGTGCTCTCCGGACGGACGCTGGTGCGGTTCGACGTGAAGACGCCGAACAATGGGCCGGGCGACATCGACGTCGGCCATGTCACCTGCAGTTCCACCAACCCCTCTGCCTCCTGCAACGGCGTCGACTGCAGCCTCAACCGCCCCTGCTGCGCCAACGGGACCCAGCGCTGCGTCTCGTCGAACGGCCCGCAGTACAACGCCGCCTTCGAGTTCAACGTCGCGCACGGCCACGTGCACATGAAGTCCTTCGCGAACTACCGGCTGCTCACGCCCACGGGGGTGGTCGCGGCCGCCGGCCACAAGCAGAGCTTCTGCATGATGGACATGGAGGACATCACCTCCGGCAGCTGCCGGCCGCTTCACTTCAACTCCCCGACGCCGTTCGCGTGCGGCACCCGCCAGGGAATCCACGCCGGCTGTGCCGACGTCTACGCGGCGGACCTGCCGTGTGGCTTCGTCGACGTCACCGATGTGCCGGGCGGCGACTACAAGCTCGAAGTGACGATGGATCCGTTGGATCTGATCAACGAATCGAATGAGTCAAACAACACCGTCGTCGCCAACGTGCGCGTCCCCCCCTCGGTGGCTCGCCCCGATGCGGGCCAGACGGTCGACGCCGGCCCGCAGAACACTCAGGCCTTCCTCGTGCGCGACGGCGTCGGCGATCTGGCGACGGCAAACACCTACTACGCGGCGAATCGGCCCGGCTTTCAGCCCGGCAGCTTCAGCCTGGCGCAGTGGCAGGCCGAGTTCGTCGGCGCCGCCACCGTGAAGAAGGCGCTGTACCGCAACACCAACGAGCTCGCGTTTTGGCGGGAGATGAGCTGCACCGCGGCGATCGGCCGCGGCACCGGCGGCTGCTGGGTCACCAACTGGACCGACGTCGACGACTCGCAGCGCGGCGTTCCGAACCTCGGCACGGTGGCGATGAACCTCTCCGCGGCGGGCTTCGTCCAGTTCTGGGTCTTCTCGCCGGGCGGAGTGATTCAGCCCTTCGCGATCCTCGACAGCGAGGGGAACAAGTTCGTGCCGCAGCTGTGCACCAACTGCCACGCCGGCGACCTGCGCGCGGGCAGCAACGACCTCGGGTCGATCTTCCGCGAGTTCGAGCCTTCGATGCTCCAACCTCGCCCGGGCATCACCCAGGCCCAGGCCGAGCAGGAGTGGTTCGACCTCAACCAGGTCATCCGCGGCGCGAACCAGAACATCCGCGCCGAGCCAGCCTCGCCGTTCGGCACCAACCACGCGAAGGCGGCGATGGAGTCGTACGTGACGGAGATCTACTCGCAGACCTCGCCGCCGATCTCCCGGCCGATCAACGACCCGGCGCACCTGCCCGCCTCGTGGAAGGTCGGCTCCTCTCCCCAGGACATCGCCGCCAAGGCGGAGATCTGGAAGAAGTTGGTCAACCCGTACTGCATGACCTGCCACCGGACCAACACCCTCGACTACGCGAACTACTCGCAGTGGACCCTGCTCGCGGCGGACTCGAACGGAAGGCTGCTGCTGCGCCGCTACATCGAGAACGACCCCCAGGACCCGCACCGGCTCTCGCTGGCCTTCATGCCCCAGTCGAAGGTCGCCTTCGACAACCTCCGCAGCGACGCCGAGGCGTTGATCTCCGTCGACCAGTGGCTCAACCAGGCCACCAACCAGGCGCCCGTCGCACGGCTCGGGACCCTCGTCGCCTCGGCCGAGGTCGGGGACACCCTGAGCGCGAGCGCGGCCGCCAGCTCCGACGGCAACCTCGACCCGATCACCTTCAGGTGGGACGTGGTGAGCGGCCCGGCGGTGACCTTCTTTCCGTCCGCGACCTCGAGCGCGGTGAGCTTCGTGGTGCCGCCGGTGAGCGCGGTGACGCCGCTGGTGTTGAGGGTTCGGGTGACCGACAGCCGGGGAGCGTTCAGCGACGCGCAGGCGACGATCTCATTGCGGCCGACGCAGGGGCCGCGGCTGCTGGCGAGCGCGGCCGACCTGCCGATCAACATTCCCGACAACAACGCAGCCGGGATCTCGTCGAGCATTCAGGTCGCCGACAACAAGCGAATCACCGAGCTGAAGGTCACCGTCGATCTCACCCACACGTGGATCGGCGACCTCAAAGTCACCCTCACCGGGCCGGGGACCACCCGCGTCCTCCACGACCACGCGGGCCGAAACATTCACGACATCCACCAGACCTACGTCGTCCCCGAGGCGGTCGGGCTCGCCAGCGCCGGCGTCTGGAAGCTGTCGGTGACCGACAACGCCACGGCCGACGTCGGCACGTTGCAGGGCTTCAAGCTCGACTTCGGCGTCGGCGCGGACGTGAACCCGCCGGATGCAGGCAGCGCCAATCGCAACCCGCTCGCCAACGCCGGCCCGGATCTCAACGTCAACTCGGGCACCCAAGTGGATCTCGACGGCACCGGCTCGACGGATCCGGACGGCGATCCGCTCACTTTCCAGTGGACCCAGACGCTGGGTCCAACCGTCTCGCTGCGGCCTTCGACCAGCGGCCACGTGACCTTCACCGCGCCGGTGGTGGCCGCGGTGACGGTGATCGAGCTCAAGCTGTCGCTGGGCGACGGTCGGGGCGGCACGGCCACCGACACCGCGCGGATCGCCGTGACTCCGGTAGCGACGGTCGGCCAGGTGCTTATCTCCGAGGTGATGGTCAACCCGGCGTTCACCGACGCGAACCACGAGTGGGTGAAGATCTGGAACGGCACGGGTCAGACGCTCGACCTGTCGCAGTTCTCGATTGGCTTCGGGAAGAATCCGGCCTGGGTCAACAGCACCAGCCTGCCGGGCGGCACGATGGCGCTCGTTGGGATGCTGCCTCCGGGCCGCTGCCTCATCGTCGGTGGGCCGGTCTCCGATGCTCAGAACGCGGGGCCGGTGTTCGCGCCCTCGGCGTCGTACGGCGTCGGCCTGGCTCGGGATTTCTCGGGGAGCGGACTCAACAACCCCGCGACGAACTCGGTGGCGGCGGTCGCGCTCTTCAACACCCTGACCCCGAATGCGTCGACCCGACCGGTCGACATCGTCACCTACCACCAGACCACCGTGACGCCTCCGGCCTCGCACTTCCTCGGGCCTTCAGGTGCGGTGGCTCCGGCGAGCCTGATCACCGGCTCCGACGGAGCGGCGGGACGCTCTTTCCGCCGGACTTCGGCGGCGACCTGGGAGATCACCGGCTCGGTCAGCGCCAACGACGGGGCGCTGCCCTCGCCGAACAACTGCTCGCCGATTCCGTGACGTGCAGCTCACGCCAGCGCAGGCAGCTGGTTTGCCCTCTGGGGTGCCCGCCTGTAAGTAGGCGCGCCATGCAACACCTTGCGCGCCCGGCGTACCTCGTTCTCTGCGTCGCCCTCTTCGGCTGCGGCACCGGACGGGTGTGTGATGTGTCGGTGTGCCCGTCGGGCTGCTGCGACGCGAGCGGTGTCTGCCAGTCGGGCTCCGCGCCGTCGGCGTGCGGCTCGAATGGCACCACGTGCAAGAGCTGCCCGGTTGGTTGTGGCAATGGACTGTGCACTGACACCGCTGGGACGGGGGGCGGCACGGGCGGGGCTGGCGGCTCGTCGGGCGGAACCGGTGGCACGGGCGGCACTTGCCTCTCGCCGGTGATCACGGTGCAGGGCACGATCCCCGCGGCGAGCGCCGGAGTGAACATCGCCTACAACGGCGTCTCGGCGGTGGTCGTCCGCCACAAGCGCGACGTCGATCCGGTGGAAGACGGCTGCGTTTCGGTCCTCGACCTGACCCTGACCTCGGCCGGTCAGTGCGCGTTGCACGTCGTCGCTGGCGGCAAGAAGCTCGCGAGCGGCGCGCTCGTCGTGAAGTCGGTTGAGCTCGTCGCCAACTCGCAGTGCCCGGGCTTCCTCGATGCGCTCGAGGGCGTCTACGAGAACAGCGGGGGGCTGACTGTCGCCGAGGCGCTGCTCTCGTCGCCGACCGTGCCCGGGCAGAACACCGCCCAGGCGTGCCTCGCCACCACGATCACGCTGAAGTTCACTGGCTCACTGAGCCGGAAGACCGACCAGGCGCTGCTGCCGGTTCAGTCGGCGCAGATTGTCGTCACCGGCCAGTTCTCCTCGAGCGGCGACGTCGCCCTCAGCTGCCCGCTGCTCTGTTCGACCGACTGCCTGCCGCAGTCGTACTGGCGCGACCCGGTGACGAACCTGAAGTGGGAACAGCCACCCCGCTTCGCTCTGCCCAGCAAGGAAGGCGTCTGGTCGGACGCCGTCGCGTACTGTGCGGCGCTCACCACCGGGGGCGTGACGGCCGGGACGTGGCGGATGCCGAGCATCGACGAGTTGCGGACGCTGGTGCGCAACAACCCCGCGACCCAGCCGGGCGGCAGCTGCAAGGTGTGTTCGAGCTGCGCGGTTCCATGCCTCACCTTCAGCTGCGGCAGCGGCTGCACCGGCGCCTCGGGCTCGAGCACCTGCGTCTACTTTCCGCCCGAGTTGGGGTCCGACTGCACGACCCCGTTTGACCAATGGTCGAGCAGCCCGGTGCCGGACCAGGCCGGCAAGCACTGGTCGATCGGCTTCTACAGTGCCTCGGTCTGGTCGGTGGCCACGACCGGCGGCGTGCGCTGCGTCCGGTAACCGTCGTGAGCTCGCCTCAGATGGCGTTTCGTTACTCCTCAAAGCGACTGGTGACGATCTCGGCAATCGTCATCTGCGCTGCCTGCTCGAGCCCAGGTCGCGTCTGCGATCAATACCCAAGCGCGTGCAGCAGGGCCTCTCGCTGGGCATCGCGCCGCTCCTCCTCCGCGCGCATCGCTGCGTCGACTGGCCGCGGGTCCCTCGTCGCCGCGTAGAGCTCGCACCGCCGCTGTTCGAGGCTGGCGGCGCGCTGGCCGAGCGAGCGGCCGTAGGGTCCAGCGCCGAAGGTACCCGTCGC
>JAYVRT010000098.1:0-2542 GCA_043776025.1 Archangiaceae bacterium
CTGGCGAAGCTCGTCGGCGGCGTCGCGGTGATCAACGTCGGCGCGGCCACCGAGACCGAGATGAAGGAGAAGAAGGCCCGGGTCGAGGACGCGCTCAACGCGACCCGCGCCGCGGTCGAAGAGGGCATCGTCCCTGGCGGCGGCGTCGCGTACATCCGCTGCCTCAAGGCGATCGAGAAGGGCAGCTGGAGCGAGGGTGAGAAGTTCGGCGTCGAGATCATCCGCCGCTCGCTCGAGGAGCCCCTGCGCCAGATCGTCGGCAACGGCGGAATGGAAGGCTCGGTCGTCGTCAACAAGGTCAAGGAAGGCACCGGGGCGTACGGCTTCAACGCCGCCACCGGCGTCTACGAGGACCTGATCGCCGCGGGCGTCATCGACCCGGCGAAGGTCTCGCGCACGGCGCTGCAGAACGCGTCGTCCGTGGCCTCGCTGATGCTCACCACCGAGGCGATGGTGGCCGAGCGTCCGAAGGATGACGACGGCAAGGGCGCCGGCGCCGGCGGCGGTATGGGCGGCGGCATGGGCGGCATGGGCGGGATGGGGATGTAATCCCGCTTCGCACCTTTACCTAAACGTGGTGAAATCGACGGCCTCCAGCACCTGCTGGGGGCCGTTCGTTTTTGGCCGTCAATGTCCTGTTTTCACTGGGAGATTCAAACGATGGCGGGTGACGCGAAAGGACTTGGAGCCGGTGCCATCGGGCGTGTTACAAAATGGGCGAGTGCCGGCCCGTTTGCCCGTCCTCCCGTCACAAGATCCGAGGCAGTAGCTCTCCCGGGGACGTGCGCGAGCGAAGGCGGTCTGAGCGGGCCGGCACTCGTTTCATCTGGCGGCGCTCACTGGCTCCGCCCCAGGTCCTCGCTCGCAGGCTCGTTTCGGACCCGCGCCGCCGTTTGGGCCGCGATCTTCGCGCTCTGCAGCGCTTGCGCCGGCGGGATGCAGACGACGGTGCGGCCGCCGAAGGAGCCGCTGGAGATCACCACGGCGTTCATCTACCCCTTTGGCTTTCGCTGGGAGGAGCCGGTGTACCGGCGGTTCGAGCTGACCCAGCGGCTGATCGACGCGGCGATCCGCCGGGGCGGCGATCGGCTGGCGTTCTTCGGGCCCTCGGAGTTCAAGGTGATGCGGGCCAGTGACGACGGCGCGTGGGTGGCGTCCACCGCCCTGCCCCTCCTGCTCGCCTCGGCCCAGCGGCCAGAGCAAGGGGTGATCATTCGCGCCTGGGCGGAGAAGGAGAGCAACTCCTCGACCCACGAGGTGCTCGACAAGAAGGGCAAGCGCGCCGGCTCGGCCTCGACGGAGGAGACGCGCTACCTGGGTCACGTCGAGGTGGTGCATCCTTCGAGCGGACAGGTGCTGATCGAAGTGACCGGGGAGGTGAAGGTGGATCCGTTGACCAGCGAGCTGACCGCGGAAGACGAGTTCGACCCGGCGCGGCCGCTGACGGTGCTGATGGCGGGCCTGATGCACGAAGCGGTCGATGCGCTGAAGAAGTTCGCCGGCCAGCGGCCAGTCGCGCCGGACTTCGAGCTCACCACCGCGCTGACGCCGAAGACGACAATGACGTACCTCGAAGAGGGCAAGACTTCGGCGGAGCTCGAGGTGGGCAAGCTCGACGCGATCGCCGCGGAGCTCTTCGTGCAGAACCGGGCGAAGTACCTCGCGCCGTTCCTCTCCGACACCGAGGTGTCGAAGGTCACCCGGCTGCCGGTGGGTCTCTACGTCGCCGCCGCTCCGGCGGGCGCCAAGGTGCAGCCGGGAGACTTGATCCTCGAGATCGACGGCAAGGCCGCCCTGCCCCAGCGGCTGGCGCGGCTGCGCTTCTCTCCGGTGCCGACCCAGGTGCGGGTTCGCAAAGCTTCGGGCGAAGAGACAGAGGTGCTACTTCCGTGAGCGTGAAGCGTTCTGACCCCGAGCACACCGAATCGGTCACCGTCCCCGACGACGTCCCGCGCCGGGTCCACGTTCGCGAGTGGACGCTGGAGGTGATGGTCGGGCCGGACAAGGGGAAGAAGGCCTCGACGCTCGAAGGGCTGTTGCGGGTCGGCACGGATCCCTCGTCTGATCTGGTGCTGAGCGATGCCACCGTCAGCCGGCGCCACCTCGAGGTCGAGCGCACCGCCCGCGGGTTGCTGCTGAAGGATCTCGGCAGTCGCAACGGAAGCTGGGTCGACGGCCGGCAGGTCGCCGCGGCCTACGTCGAGCCGGGCGACAAGATCGCTCTGGGCAAGACCAAGCTGCTGCTCAAGCAGGAGACCAAGGGCACCGACATCGAGCTGATGGGCGGGGAGAGCTTCGGAGAGCTCGTCGGGGCCTCGGAGGCGATGGCGGCCGTCTTCGCCGAGCTGCGGCGCTACTCGAAGGACGAACAGAACCTGCTGATCGAGGGAGAGACCGGCACCGGCAAGGAGCTCGCCGCCCGCGCAGTGCACGCCCACTCGCTGCGCCGCCATGGGCCATTCAAGGTCGTCGACTGCGCCCTGGTGAGCGAGGCCAACGCCACCCACGAGCTGTTCGGCCCCGAGGGCGCGTTCGTCGGGGC
>JAYVRT010000099.1:0-2542 GCA_043776025.1 Archangiaceae bacterium
GGCACCATCGCTCATTTGCCGGCTGCTTTTGATGCTTCTGCGTTGGTAATTGCTGTGCTCTTGTCATTGTGAAATTAGACCTTCGTAACCAAGCTTCAACGCTTATTTCACTGAGGTGAACCCGATGACGACGCCCCTGATTCTGTCGGCCCCGCTGCGCGACTTCCTCGAGATCCCCTACGACGAGCTCGAGGCGCTGAACCTCGAAGCGAAGGACGCGCGGATCAAACGGAAGAACCCCGAGAAGGTGCGCGAAGAGCGGATGAAGTACCTCGCCGACGAGAAGCGGATCAAAGCGGTGACGGTGTGCTTCACCGACCTCGAGGGCCGGATGCACATGCTGGACTACGACAAGAAGTTCCTCCTCAAGTCGGCGGACAACCTGACCTTCGACGGCTCGTCGATTCGGGGCTTCTCCCAGCAGCAGGAGTCAGACCTCCGCCTGGAGATCGACTGGCCGGCGTTCTACTGGCTGCCGTCCGACGTCTTCGGGCCGGGCAAGGTGCTCGTCTTCGGAGCGGTGATCGACCGCGACGGCTCGCCCTACGTCGCCGACCTCCGCGGCCGCCTGAAGAGCTTCACCGACACCCTGTTCAAGAAGGACCAGACGGTCTGCCACGTCGCGCATGAGATCGAGGGGTTCCTCTTCAAGGGCCGCGACGCCGAGCGCCACTACCACGAGACCGGGCTGTTCGACTTCATCAGCACCGGCGGCTACTACCACTCGCTGCCGGGCGACGCGCTGCGCAAGTTCATCGACTCCGCCGCCGAGGTGCAGCGGGCGATGGGCTTCGCCAACGAGAAGGACCACCCCGAGGTGGCGCCGAGCCAGTTCGAGATGAACTTCAGCTACGCCGACGCCGTCATCGGCGCCGACCAGGTGCAGCTGTACAAGCTGCTCTCGCGCCAGGTGGCGGCGCAGATGGGGCTGACGGCGTGCTTCCTGCCCAAGCCGGTGACGGGGGTGAACGGCAACGGGATGCACACCAACATGTCGCTCAACCGCAAGGGCGTGAACGTCTTCCACGACAAGAAGGGCCAGGACGGGCTGTCGAAGGAAGGGTGGAAGTTCATCGAGCGGATCCTCGCCAACGCGCCGGACATCTGCCTGGTCCTCAACTCGTCGGTGAACGCCTACCGCCGGCTCGACCCGCACTTCGAGGCGCCGAATCAGATCAAGGCCTCGGCGATCGACCGTGGGGCGATGGTCCGGATTCCGCTGGGCAACGAGAAGTCGGCCCGCATCGAGGTGCGCAGCGTCGCGCCCGACTCCAACCCGTACATGAGCGTCTACACGATTCTGCGCACCGGGCTCGAGGGGCCGCAGTCGGGTGAGGACGCGGGGAAGAAGTCACGCACCCGCTTCCTGCCGGACAACATCTACGACGCGATCCGGCTCTTTAAGGGCAGCAAGTTCAGCCAGTCGATGTTCGGCGACAAGGTGCATGAGAAGTTCGCTGAGCTGAAGAACATCCAGGCCGAGCGGTGCCCGAAGGCGCTGGGAGCACGGGTGAAGACGGGTGAGATTCAGTTTCACCATGAAGTCACCAATCAGTACCTCTGGTCCCAGTTCTAAAAAAATCTGCTGGGCGATCCTGGCTGATCTCTTCGTTGCTCGCTGCGATGCGTGCTCACGGCCCTACGTCGGCCGCTCCGCGCGCTTCTCACTCGCGCCTCGACCTCAGCCAGGCTTGCCTCAGCAGCGCTTCTTCGGTGCGTCGTATTCGGGCGGCTTCAGTCTGCGAGCGTCTCGAGCCCCAGACTCACGGTCGGCTGATGACCCCGAGCAGCAGGGAACTGACGCGTCGGCCCGTTTTGGGTCATCGGGGGTGAGGCTGCCACGCTCTGGGTACGAAGGTCAGCCCTTGGGGGGCGGGCGTTTGCTCAAGACCACCGCCAACAACAACACGGCGAAGGCGTAGAAGCCCCACGCGATTCCCCAGGTGAGCGGGAGAATCGGCTCTCCCAGGCGCGGACCACCGGCCGGCGGGCGGTTGGTGACGAAGGCGAGGACGATCGCCCCGATGAAGCCGGCGACCCCCAGCGCCACCCCGCTGGTGAGCCGCTCGAGCAAGCCGCGCCGCGCCGCGACCACGACCGCGACTCCAAAGGCCAGTGTCGCGGTGACAAAGCCACCGAGCGCGATCGCCACCCAGTTGGCTTCGTCGCCGACCAACGGCTACTTCTTCTCTTCTTCCTTCGGGGCCTCGGCGCTGCCCGCGAGGAGCTTGGAGATGATGCCGTTGTAGGTCGAGGGGAGCGCCGCCATCACCGCCTCTTCCTTGTTGGCGAGGTTGTCCTTGGTCTCGATGTAGGCGGTGATTGTCTTCGTCTCGGTGTCGTAGATGCCGCCCCACGATTCGATCGCCAGCACGGTGTTGCCCATCGTCGCCGAGCCGTGGGAGTGGAGCGCGATGATGTACCGGAACGTCAGCGGCCCCTCGAGCAGCTTGAGGTCCACCAGCTTGGCGATCGCCTTCTCCATCATCTTCGCCAGGTCGTCCCCCGTCTTCGCCGCCGAGCCATCCATCACCCACTTGCC
>JAYVRT010000100.1:0-8350 GCA_043776025.1 Archangiaceae bacterium
GCCCAGCACCGCTTCCCGTCGGGGAGCCTCGGACAGGAGCTCTCGCTCTCCGCGCTCGAGGCGATGCTCGCGCTCGAGCAGTGGAGCGACGCCCGCCGCAACGCCCGCGCCTTCCTCACCCAATTCCCCGACAGCGAGCGACAGGTCGAGGTCCGCTACCTCTCGGCGCTCGCGGCCTGGCGACTGGGCGATAAGCCGTCCGCCTGCGTCGAGCTCGGCGGCCTCCAACCGTCCGCATTCAATGGGGAACGCCGGGAGACCCTGGAGAAACTCGCCGCTCAATGCACTTTGTTTGAACGCTGACCCGGCCTGGGGTCATTCACGCTTCGTCAGGGGCCGCGGTACAACTTCTTTTGGAGAGTGCGATGAAGAGCTTCAGGGTGTTCATGGGGGTGGTTGCTTCGGTGGCGCTCGCTGCGTGCGGCGGAACCGAGGTTGGATCCAAGTACGTGAAGTCGCAGACGGTGGCTGCGAGCACCGGTGCGGTGATCGAGGTCGGTGCCACGGACGGCTCACCGCTCGTCGGCACCAGGCTCGAGCTGCCTCCGGGCGCGCTCTCGAAGGACACGAACATCACCCTCGAGGTCGGCATGACCGACCTCTCTGCCCAGTCGGCCGGACCGGTCGCGAAGTGGGGGCCGGACGGGACGCACTTCGCGACGCCGGTGACGATGACGCTGCCTTTCGCGCTGCCCACGGCGAAGACGGCGGCAGACCTGTCGATCTTCGTTCAGGAGTCCGACGGGACGTCGCACCGGATTCCCCGCTCGGCGCTGACCGTGGACACGGCGAAGAAGCTCGTCAGCTTCAAGGTCTCCGGGTTCACCAGCTTCCAGCCGAACACTTCTCCAGCGTGCCGCACGGACTCCGACTGCTCGTCGGGTGAGGTCTGCCAGAACGCGGTCTGCACCGCGACCGACGGCGGCTCAGGCGGCGGCGGTGGTGGTGGCGGCAACACCGGCGGCGGCGCGGGCGGAGGCGGCGGCATCGACGCTGGCCATCCGTGCGTCACCAACCTCGACTGCAGCGCGGGTCAGGCTTGCGTCAATGCGGTCTGCGTCCCGACTGGGGCCGGCGGCGGCGGTGGGACGGGTGGTGGAGTTGGCGGTGGCGCGGGTGGCGGAGTCGGCGGTGGCGTGGGTGGCGGGGCGGTCGACGCCGGGCTGTGCCTCACGGCGAGCGACTGCGGCTCGGGCCAGGTCTGCGTCAACGGCACCTGCCAGGGCGGCACCGGCGGCGGCGCGGGCGGCGGCGGCGGCGTGGGCGGTGGTGGCGGCGCCGGCGGCGGCTCTCAGCCCGACGGCGGAGTCGACGGCGGCTCTGGCGGCGGCAGCGGCACCTTCTGCCGGACTGACCTCGAGTGCTCGACGAGCGAGGTCTGTGTCAACAACGCCTGCGTCGGAATTCCGGTGACCGACGGCGGCGCGGGCGGTGGCGCAGGTGGAGGCTCCGGCTCCGATGGCGGCACCGGTGGCGGCGCGGGTGGCGGCGCGGGTGGCGGCTCGGGCTCTGACGGTGGCCAGCCGATCGACGGCGGCAGCGCGCCGGACGCCGGCCCGTCATGCACCAGCTCGTCGCAGTGCGCGATGCCCGAGGTCTGCTACCAGAGCACCTGCCAGGCCATCGACTGCTCGTCGCGGCCCTGCCCCGGTTCGCTCACCTGCGTGAACAGCTGGTGCCAGTAGTCGTGGTCGCGCATCCAAGACCGTCCGCCCCGAAGCCTGCCGGTGAGCAGGCGATCGGCAGCCACCTGTACGCGCTGATTCGTCTGGCGATCCTTCAGATCAAACGATGACCGCGTGATGCGCGTGGAAGGGCCGTGACCTGGTTTGGGTCGCGGCCCTTTCGCTTTTGCGGGGGGTGATCGCCCCAGGGTGCGGACTTCGCACGTCTGGACGATCACCCCGGACCGGTCAGCTTCGGGGTGGCCGCGCGTCACTTCCGGCTCCCCGCTTCCTGGAGGTATCCCATGCCCACTGTGCCCAACGGTTTCCCGGGATGCTCCGCGGGGCCTGCGTAACTCCGAGCCGTTGAAGCTCGCCGTTTCGCGCCTGCCTCGCTGAGCGAGTCGTCACCTCGTCTCACCGCAGGAAAACCGTCTCCCATGTCGAAACACCATCGCCGTCCCCATGCGCGTCGAGCGCAGGGAAACCCGTCTTCGCTTTTCGAAGGAGGAGAGTCCCCTCACGAACACCTAAGCCATCGAAGTCAGCGCCTCGAGCAACTGCTGCTCGACGAAATCCAATCGATCCTTCGCGACCACGCCACTGATCCGGCCCTCGAGGGCGTCGGAATCGTAAGGGTGGTGCTCGCGCCGGACGCTGGCCACGCACGGGTCGCCTACGTGGTGGTCGACTCGCTGCACCAGGCGCGCGTCTCGCCCGCCCATGCCCAGGCCGCGCTCGAGCGCGCGACGGGCTTCATTCGGGCCCGGCTCGCGATTCAGCTCAGCCTGAAGAAGCTGCCGCGGCTCACCTTCACCCTCGTCGCGGTCGTTCCGGGAGGTGAGCGATGAAGATCCTCACTCCCGAGGCCGGCCTGCCGATTCACACCTGGGGCAGGACGATTCCTCCAGGCGCCCTCGCTCAGCTCGAGAAGCTGGCGGCTCAACCCTGGGCCGTCGAGCACGTCGCGGCGATGCCTGACCTCCACGTCGCCAGCGGCGTGGCGGTCGGCTCGGTGTTCGCCACCGAGCGAACCCTGGTCCCCTCGGCGCTCGGAGCCGATCTCGGGTGCGGGATGAGCGCGACCCGGTTCCCCTTTCCTGCAGCCGCCCTCTCGCGCGGAGAGCTGGAGAGACTGCTCGCGAGGCTCGGGGCGGTCATTCCGGTGGGCGATGCCGTTCATCGCGGCCGCGCCCAAACGGCCCTCGACGCCTCGCTTGCCACGCGCGCGCTCGAGCACGCCTGCGAGCGCCTCGTGCCGCGGCACCTCGGCACGCTGGGTGGGGGAAATCACTTCGTCGAGCTCGATCGCGACGGAGGCGGCGATCTGTGGCTGCTGATCCACTCCGGGTCACGGGGCGTGGGGGCGGTGATCGCCGCACACCACCTCCGCGTCGCGCAGAGCGAAGGGCGTGGCGAGATCCCGGGCCTGTCACTCGACAGCCCGGCGGGGCTCGCCTGCTGGCGGGACATCACCTGGGCGCTGGGGTTCGCCCGGTCGAATCGCGACGCAATCCTCCGCGCCGCGACCGCGGTGATTTCGGACGCGACCCGGGTCGAGCCTTCCGAGCACCTCGACGTCACGCACAACTTCGTCCGCGAGGAGGTGCACTTAGCCCGTCCGTTGCTGATTCATCGAAAGGGCGCGATCGCGGCGGGGCTGGGAGAGCGGGCGCTGATTCCGGGCTCGATGGGGACGGCCTCGTACGTCGTCGAAGGCCTGGGAGAGCCGTCTTCCTTCGGCTCCGCTTCCCACGGGGCAGGCCGGGTGATGACCCGCAAGCAGGCACATCAGGAGATCTCGCCCGACCGCTTCGTCCACAGCATGCGGCGGGTCGTGTTCGACACCCGGCGTGTTCGCTCGCTGGTGGAGGAGGCGCCCGCCGTCTACCGCGACATCAACGAAGTGCTCGACGACGAGGTGGATCTCGTCGTCCCGTTGCTCCGGCTCGAACCCATCGCCGCGCTGAAGGGATGACCACCTTCCCTTTCGCTTTGCGGGACGAAAAGCCCTGCTAATCCACTCGGCGAACGGAAGACCGCGGAGCCCGATCACGGGGGTTACCTTCGAGTCGTGCTCTGCATCGGCGTGCTCTCGCTGGCCCTGATGGTGACTGCGCGTTCGGCGCTCCGGGGCGGTGGGACCAGCCTCTTCATCCTCAGCTCGTTCGCCTGGTGCGTCGCGGCGTACTTCGGGCTGCTGGTGTCCTGGCTCGGAGTCGACCGGGTCTTCAGCGGCGCGAGCCTCGAAGGCCTGGGAGTGCTCGTCCTGCTGGCGGCGAGCGCCGGTGCAGCGGCCGTCACCACCGCGGTCACGACGACGGCGATTCACCGCTGGGCGAAAGCCGCCCGGTGATGCGGGACGCTCAGCTCAACAGCTCGGCGAGCCGCTCGATGCGGGTGTCGCCGTCGATGCCCATCCCGACGAACTTGACCTTCGCCGCTTCAGCCGCCCCGCGGTCGAACCGCGAGTCGCCAACGAACCAGGTCTCCTCGGCCGAGACGCCGAGCTCCTTCATCGCCAGCTCGACGAGGTCCGGCGCCGGCTTCGACTTCTTCACCCGGTCGGCGGTCGCCATCACGTCGAGCAGGGTGTTGACCTCGGCGCGCTCCACCAGCGCCTTGGCGATCTTCCCGACGGTGTTGGTGACCAGGCCGGTCTTCACGCCGCGCTTCTTCAGCTCTTCGAGCAGCGGCTGGGCGTCGGGGTTCACCCAGACGGTGCCGAGGTGCCGGAGGAACTCCGCCTCGTAGAAGGCGTCGAGTTCGTCGCGGGTACAGGAAAGCCCGAAGACGACGATGTCGGTCTCGGTTCCCTGGCCGAACGTCGGCGCGAACTCCTTGCGGGTGATGGCCTTGCCCGAACGGAACTTCACCCCGGACTGCGCGACTGCGCGAAACCAGGCCTCCTCGCTCTTCACCAGCACCCCGTCGAGGTCGAAGAGCACTGCACGCGGCATCGTCATGCCCGCCATTTGCCCGCCCAAAACGCGTTTGTCACCTGCGGCGTGAAGGGATACGGGTGATCAAATGCTTGCCTCCTCCCTGCTGTTTCTGCTTTCCGCCGCGCCGACCGTCGACGCCCTCTACCCCGAGCTCGACGCCGTCTACACCCAGCTCCACCAGCACCCCGAGCTCTCCGGCCGCGAGGAGAAGACCGCGGCCTACCTCGGCGAGCGGATGAAGAAGCTGGGCTTCACCGTCACCCAGCAGGTGGGCGGCTTCGGCCTGGTCGCGGTGTTGAAGAACGGCGCCGGCCCGACGGTGCTGGTGCGCACCGACCTCGACGGCCTCCCGGTGGAGGAGAAGACCGGGCTGCCTTACGCGAGCAAGCAGACGGCCCTCGGCGACGACGGCCAGCCTTCGGAGGAGAAGGGCAGCGGGGCGAAGGGGATGCTCGCCGACGGGCTGCTCACGCGGTTCCCGAAACCCGACGTGGCGGTGGCGCTGCACGACTCCAACATCCTCCCCAGCGGGGCGGTCGGCTGGGTCAAGGGCTTCGCCTACGCGGCGATCGATTCGATCGACCTCACCCTCTACGGGCGAGGCGGCCACGCGGCGTACCCGCATAACTCGGTGGATCCGATCGTCCTCGCGGCGAAGACGGTGCTCTCGCTGCAGACGCTCGTCTCACGCGAGGTGAGCCCGCTCGACCCGGCGGTGGTGACGGTCGGCAGCATCCATGGGGGAACCAAGTCGAACATCATCCCCGACGAGGTGAGGCTCCAGCTGTCGGTGCGCAGCTACCGCGCCGACGTGCGCCAGGCGCTGCGCGACGGCATCACCCGCATCGCCAAAGCGGAGTCGATCGCCGCGCGCTCGCCGAAGGAGCCGCTGATCAAGATCGACGTGGGTCCCGACGCGGTCTTCAACGATCCCCCCACCGTCTCGAGGCTCGTGGCCGGGCTCACCGACACGCTCGGAGCCGCGAACGTGCTCGAGACTGAGCGGGTGATGGGCGCCGAGGACTTCGGTGAGTTCTCCCGGGCCGGCGGCTTCCCCGGGGTGATGCTCGCCCTCGGCGCGGCAGACCCGGCGAAGTTCGCCGCGGCGAAGACCAAGGGGGGCGAGCCCCTGCCGTCGCTGCACTCCGCCCTCTTCGCTCCGGACAAAGAGCGCACCCTGAAGACCGGGGTCACCGCGCTCACCGCGATGGTCCTGACCCTGACGGGGGCCCAGCCCAAGTGAAGTTCACGCTCCTGGGTCTGTTGTTGATCGCGCTCGGCGTGGTGGTGCTGATGTTCGGCGGAGTCCCCTACCGCACCACCGAGACGGTGCTCGAGCTGGGGCCGATTCACGCCACCGCGAAGCGCGACAAGACGTTCGAGATTCCCCCGCCTGTCGGCGCTGGCTGCGTCGGCGTGGGGGCGGTGTTGTTGATCATCGGCGGCCGGCGGAAGAAGTAGGCGGTCCCACCAAGAACGTGCTGTCCCAGCCCAATGACGTACGCTCGAGCGGCCTTGCCTTCTTCGCTCCTCGTCTCGGGCTTCGACCTCGTTCAGTTCCAGCTGCCGGGCAATGCGCAGGTGCTGCTCCCGCCGCAGCCGCTGCCTCCGCTGGAGGACTTCAAGGAATCGGTGCTGCGTGCGCTCGACGAGCCGCTGGAAGGCACGGGGCTGATGAAGCGGGTGAAGCCGACCTCGAGGGTCTGCATCGTCCTCGACGATCCCTCGCTCCCGGTGCCGCCGGCATCGCGCGATGCACGCGGCGAGATGCTGCGCGCGGTGCTCGAAGCGCTCGGTTCGTTCGGGGTCAAGCCGCAGAAGGTCTCCGCGCTGGTCGCCAACGGCCTGTCGCGCCAGTGGCGCCCGGCTGAGCTTTCGGAGTGGCTCGGGCCGGTGAGCACCGCGCAGATTCCGGTGCGCTGTCACGACGCCGAGCAGCTGAGCGACCTGGTGCGGCTGGAGAACGACCCTGCCGGGCCGATCGAGGTCTCGCGGCACCTGCTCGAGTGCGACCTCGTCATTCACCTCAACGTCGTCTCGATGCCGCTCTACGCGGGCAGCTTCGGCATGGTGCAGGGGACGATCGGCTACCGCACGGCGCGGGACCTCAACATGCCGGCGATGTTCGACGCCTCCGAGTCGCCGCTCGTCCCCGGCAGCGCCTGGCACCGCGCCCACGAGCGGATCGCGAAGATGATCGCCGCGAAGGTCCCGGTGCTCCAGGTCTCGGTGGTGCTCAACAACGAGCTGTGGACCCCGGGCGTCGCGGCGCTGCTCGCCACCGAGGAAGTCGATCGCCTCTCCCGTCCCCTGCAGATGTGGAACGCGCTGCCGGCGGCGGTGCGGCACCGGGCCGCGCGCTCGATGCGCTCCAGCTTTCGTCCGCTGGCGGTGATGTCCGGGGCGCCCGACGCCGTCACCCCCCGCGCGCTCGAGCTGTTCCTGCGCCAGCACGAGGTCAACGCCGAGGGCGAGGCCGACGTGCTCGTCTTCGGGCTGCCCGACCTCGGCCCCTACTCGGTGCGCACCGCCCAGAACCCGGTGCTCGTCGCCAACCTCGCGCTCGGCCTCATCGCCAACCTCTTCACCGAACGCCCCCTGCTGCGCGACGGCGGAGCGATCATCTTCGCCAACCCGCTGACGCCCTCATTCGACTCGCGCCACCACCGCGCCCACGAGGAGTTCTACGAGAAGGTGCTGCGGCTGGAGCGCGAGCCTGAGGTGATCCACGAGCGCTACGAGCCCTGGCTCGCCAGCCGCCCCGAGTTCGTCGCCGACTACCAACGCCGCTACGCTTTTCATGGCGCGCACGCGCTCTTCAGCTGGTACCAGTGCACCCCGATGCGGCGGCGCGCGAGCCGGATCATCGTCGCCCACGGCGACCCGCGGGCGTGCTCGCGGCTGGGGTTCATGGCCGCTCCCAACCTCGAGGCCGCGCTCCGCAAGGCCAAGGAGTCGGTCGCGGACGCCGAGCCCCGGGTGCGGGTGCTCGAGCTGCCGCCCGCGTTCTTCGTCAAGGTGACATGAACCCCCGGTGGATCCTCGCCGTCGCCGCCGGGCTGCTCCTCGTCACCGGCATCGCCTGCCGGTTCTGGGTCGGGCAGCTGTCGGAGCAGCACGACAAGATCGAACGGCTGCCGTTGATCAACGCGAACGGCTTCCGCAAGGCGAAGGTCGGCAGTCAGGTGCTGGTGGCGGGGACGATCTCCGAGCGCAACCCCCTCGTCGCCGAGGACTTCGTCAGTCAGATCACCTACCGCGCGGACCGCGGCGACAAGGGCGCCAGGTGGGTCGAACAGTCGCGCCGCACGCCGCCGCTCTGGCTCACCAGCCCCGACGGCGAGGTGCACCTGGTCAACGCCAACTACCGGCTCGCGGCGAACGAGACCGCCTGGACCCTCGACCTGCCCGAGCGCGGCCTGCATCACCGCGTCCGGCCCGAGGAGGCCAGGGCCTCGAGCGGCTTCAGCACCAAGGACAAGGTGCTCGCATTTGGAAAGGTCGTCTCCGGCGAGACGGTCGCCGAGCTCGACGCCACCTGGCTCTACGGCGGCACCCGCGACTCCTGGCTCGACGAGTCCGCCCGGGATTACAGGGTGTCACGGCTCGTGCCATGGACACTCTGGGCGCTGGCGTTGGTCTTCGCCGGGCTCGCGTTCGTGCGCCGCTAACTTAGCCACCGCTTCAGGCTGCCGTCGGCGGTGCGCGGCTCGACTGAGCCGACGCACCGACTTGCGTCAG
>JAYVRT010000101.1:0-2526 GCA_043776025.1 Archangiaceae bacterium
AGCGTCCGGGCGGCAACATCGCGCCGATGCCGCCGCCTCCGGGCTCGAGCGCCCCCGGCGGCCCGCCTTCGGGCAACGCGGTCGGGCCGGGCGAGTCCACCGGCAGCGCCACCCTGAGCCAGCTGATCCCCGACGAGCGCACCAACAAGCTGATCGTGATCGCGACCCCACCCGCGATGGATCGGATCAACAGCTTGATCCGCGAGCTCGACGTTCCGATCTCGGGCGAAGGGAAGATCAACGTCTACCCGCTGGAGAACGCCAACGCCGAGGACATGGCGTCGACGCTGCAGTCGCTGGCCCAGGGCACCGCCAACCGCCCGAAGGCGCCTCCGGGAGCCCCGCCCCCGGGCGCGAAGGCCACCGTCGCCGCCGAGCTCTTCGCGGGCGAGGTGAAGATCTCCGCCGACAAGCCGACCAACTCGCTGGTGGTGATCGCGAGCCAGAACGACTACCGCTCGCTGGTTCGGGTGATCGAGAAGCTCGACGTGCCCCGCAAGCAGGTCTTCATCGAAGCGGTGATCATGGAGATCAACCTCGACCGCAACAGCGAGCTGGGGGTCAACCTCCACACCGGCGTCCCCCTGAAGGACGGCAACGGCAACACCCTGCCGGCGGTGATCGGCACCAACACCGGCAAGGCAGGCCTCGCGCCGTCGATGAGCCTTTCCAACCTCGCGAGCTTCGGCGGCTTCCTCGCTGGGGTGCAGGGGCCGGCGATCCCCGAGCTGCTCAAGCTGGGCATCACCATTCCCAGCTTCGGGGTGATCCTCACCGCGCTGCAGAGCAGCTCCGACGTCAACGTGCTCTCGACGCCGCACATCCTCGCCACCGACAACGAAGACGCGGAGATCACCGTCGGCCAGAACGTGCCCTTTCAGTCGGGCTTCTCCACCGGCGGCAGCCTCGGCGGGCTCGGAGCGCTCGGCGGCGCGGCGGGCTCGATTCCCGGGCTGGGCAGCGCGCTCAGCGGCCTGGGCGGCACTCCCTTCGGCAGCATCACCCGCACCAACGTCGACTTGAAGTTGTCGGTGAAGCCGCAGATTAACGAGGGCGACTTCGTACGGATGGTGATCTCCGAGCAGATCGAAGAGATCGCCAGCTCGGACCCGGTGCTCGGGCCGACCACCAGCAAGCGCAGCGCGAAGACCACCGTGGTCGCCAAGGACCAGGAGACGGTGGTGATCGGCGGCATCATGCAGGACCGCGTCCTCGAGAGCGCGACCAAGGTCCCGCTGCTGGGCGACATCCCCATCCTCGGGCACCTATTCCGCAGCCAGACGAAGAAGAAGGTGAAGACCAACCTGCTGCTCTTCCTCACCCCCTACATCATCAAGGACTCCAGCGACTTCCGCCGGATCTTCGAACGGAAGATGAAAGAGCGGCAGGCCTTCGTCGAACAGTTCTACGGGGCGACTGCCGGCTACGACGTGTCCATCGACTTTTCCCGCAAGGCCGGGCCGCTGGCGAAGATGACCCAGTCGCTCAACAAGGAGCTGGCGAAGTTCGAGAACGGTGGTGGCGGCACGGCAGGCGAGCGGCTGATCGCCCCCCGTGGCGGCGCGACCCAGACGCCCCCCTCGTCTTCCCCGGCGCCCGCCCCCGCGCCGGCTCCGCGGGGCGACGGAGAGATCCGCCCGTTGCCGACGGCGCCAGCGCCGGTGCAGCCCGCCCCGGGTCCAGGGCTCGAGCGGCTCCGGGTTCAACCCTCGGGCGACGAGATGAGGTGAACGTGCCGACCCGGACCTCATCAGGGCAGACCCCGATCACCGAGCAGACCCAGATGGTCTCGCACGGGCCGGCCTACCTGTTCGGGCGTCCGCTCGGGCAGATCCTGATCCAGTCGGCCGGGTTGACCGAGGAGAAGCTTTCCGAGGCGCTCGCGGTGCAGACCGAGAAGGGCGGCCGGTTGGGCGAGGTGCTGGTCTCGTTGAAGACCTGCACCGAGGAAGACGTGGCGCGCGCGCTCGCCGCCCAGCTCGACCTCGAGTACGTGAGCTCGATCTCCGCCGACGACGTCGAGCCCGAGCTGATCGCGCGGATGCCGATCAACTTCGCCAAGCTCAACCGGGTGCTGCCGCTGAAGATCGAGTCCGACCAGGTGGCGCTGGTGGTCGCCGACCCGCTCGACACCGCCTCGCTCGACCACGCCCGGATGCTGCTCGGGCGCGACGTCCTCGCCAAGGTCGCCCTCGGCAGCCGCATCGTCGACGCGATCAACCAGGTCTACGACCGCAACCTCAACGAGGCCGAACAGGTCGTCGACGAGATGGAAGCGCAGGACCTCTCTTCCGCCGAGGCCTCGCTCGAGGAGGCGCAGGACCTGCTCGACACCGGCGACGAGGCGCCGATCATCCGCCTGGTCAACTCGCTGCTGTTCCGCGCCGCGAAGGAACGGGCGAGCGACATTCACATCGAGCCGATGGAACGCGAGCTCTCGGTGCGCTTCCGGATCGACGGCGAGCTGCAGGAGATCATCAAGCCGCCCAAGCGCTACCAGAGCAGCATCCTCTCGCGCGTGAAGAT
>JAYVRT010000102.1:0-8312 GCA_043776025.1 Archangiaceae bacterium
GGGTCTGGGAGCTCAAGGCGGGCGGCGGTCAATAAGGGGCGCGGCATTGCGCCGGTGCTACCCTCGGCACCGCCCCGTGTCTGATTACAGCGCCGAGACGCCGATCGAGAATACGAACGTCACCGGTGCGTACCAGCGCCGGTCGTCGCTGCTGCCGTGGGTCCTGTTTGGGGTCACCGCCGGGGTGCTCGCGGCGCTGACGATCGTCCTGCTGCGCCAGGCTTCGATCGAGCGGCAGCGCGCCGACACCGAGGCGCAGGGGCACGCCAACGAGGTCGCCCGCGCGGAGAAGGCCGAGCTGGCCGCCGCCGCCGCGGTGGCGAAGCTCGCGCCGCTGGAAGAGCAGGTGAAGAACCTCACCGACGAGCGCGACGCGATGTCCGCGAAGGTCAAGTCGATGGAAGACAACAAGGCCACGGTGAAGACCGAGCCGGCCGGGCCGGTGGCGGTGACGAAGAGTCCGCCGAAGAAGGGCACGAAGAAGCCGGTGAGGAAGAAAAAGCGGCGCTGACATGATCCGTCTCAATCAGGCCACGGCGTTCTGCTATCGGATCTTCGACATCGCCGAGGGCGTCGATCTCGAGCGCGCCCGCGCGTTGGTCACCACCGACGCCAGCCGGCTCCACCTCGCCCGCGAAGGCAGCGAGTACATCCAGCTGTCGAACCCGCCGCTGACCTTCGAGGTGGGGATGCGGACGCTGGCGCTCAAGGACGGCCCGCGCGAGGTCGAGGTCGCGGTGCGGCTGTTCGATCACGGCGCCCTCTCGGTCATCTTCCGGCTCACGATTCCCAGGGGCACGACGCTCGAGGCGTTGGTGCCGCTGTCCGACGACCTGTCCGACAGCCCGGCGATCGAGGCGCTGGCGCAAGAGGTGATGACCACCACCCGCACCGCGATCGCTCCGGCGATCCAGGACGGCCACCTCTGGGAAAAGAACGAGGGCTACACCGTCTTCCGCGTCCGCGAGATCGAAGGTAACCCGACGGTGAAGCAGCTGCTCGAGGCGCCGGAGCTGCCGCGGCTGCTGTTGGGCGAGTCGCGGGAGCACAAGCTCTCCGAGGCGGAGATCCGCGACGTCCTCTCCCACGCCTTCAGCTACACCGAGAACGACCTGGCGGTGATCGACTGGAACTGCGCCTTCCTCTTCGAGCCGGTGCACTTCGGGGCCAACGACGTCGCCGACCTGCTGGAGATCGCCAACGCCCAGCTGCTCGAGTTCCGCTACTACGACGACGTGCTCGATAAGGAGCTCACCCGGGTCTACGACCAGATCGAGAAGAACAAGGGCGCGGGGACGATGCTGCGCTCTCCCTACAAGCAGCTGCTGCGCGAGCTGATGCTGACGCTGATCGAGCTGTCGGAGTTCATCGAGCGCATCGAGAACTCGCTGCGCATCGTCGCCGACGTCTACCTCGCGCGGGTCTACGAGGCGGCGGTGCATCAGCTGCGAATTCCCCAGTGGCAGGTGCAGGTGCAGCGCAAGCAGCGGCTGCTGTCGCAGACCTACGAGCTGCTCAAGGGCGAGGTCGACACCAACCGGGCGCTGACGCTCGAGGTGATGGTGGTGGTGCTGATCGTCCTCGAGATCCTCGTCGCCCTCTCACCCTTCATCCCCCACTGAGACTAAGGCTACACTTTCACCCCCCCAATGACTGGCGCTTCGCAACGCTTCGGGGACGTCCTCGTCACCATGGGGTTCGTCACCCGCACCCAGGTGATGGAAGCGCTCGCGCTCCAGCACCTGACCGGGCACCGGCTGGGTGAGGCGTTGCTCTCGCTGGGCTACATCACCCGGGCCCAGCTGCAGCGGGCGCTGTCCGAGGCGCTGCGGTCGGGCACCCAGGTGGCGCTCGATCGCCCGCCGCTGGGAGAGATCCTCGTCGGCCTCAAGTACATCGAGCCCCAGCGGCTGGACGAGAGCCTGAAGGAACAGCAACTCGACGGCCGCCGCCTAGGCGAGCTGTTGGTGGACCAGGGCGTCGTCACCCACCAGCAGGTCTACGAGGCGCTCGGTCTGCAGCAGCGGATGGCCTCGACCACCGAAGAAGGGGAAGGCGAGGACTTCAAGGCCGCCGTCTCGAACGGAGTGAAGGTGATGGTGGTGGACGACAGCGCGCTCGCCTGCAACCTCGTCGAGCAGGGGCTCACCGCGCTCGGCTACGAGGTGCAGAAGTGGCAGGACCCGTTTCAGGCGTTGGAATCGGTGGACGCGTTTCGTCCGAACATCGTCCTCACTGACCTCGACATGCCCGGCATCGACGGGGCGGAGCTGTGCCGGCGGCTGAAGAACGGCCCGAGCAAGTCGGTGCCGGTGTTGATCCTCACCGCCAATGACGCCGACACCCAGCGCGTCCAGGGGCTGCGCGCCGGGGCGGACGACTACGTCCACAAGGGCGTCTCGATGGAGGAGCTGGCGGCGCGGATGGAGAACATCCTGCGGCGCACCAACGAGACCGACCGAATCCGACGGCTCTTCGCCCGCTACACCTCCGACGCGGTGGTGGAGGAGATCCTCAAGTCCGGTGAGGTGGTGCTCTCGGGCGAGAAGCGCGACGTCACCGTGCTCTTCGCCGACATCCGCAACTTCACCTCGATCGCCGAGACGTACCCTCCGGACCAGGTGATGGGGCTGCTCAACGGCGTGCTCGGGCGGCTCACCGAGGCGGTGCTCGCCCACGGCGGCACGCTCGACAAGTTCCTCGGCGACGGGGTGATGGCGGTCTTCGGCGCCCCGGTGGCCCACAGCGACGACGCGGTGCGTGCGGTACGCGCGGCGCTGCAGATGATGGAGCTGGTGCAGGAGCAGAACGGCAGCGGTGAGCATGTCGCCGCGCTGGACCTCGGCATCGGGATCAACACCGGGCTGGTGGTCGCCGGCAGCGTCGGCAGCGCCCGCCGCACCGAGTACACCTGCATCGGGGACGCGGTGAACATCGCTGCGCGGCTCTGCAGCCTCGCCGGCGCGGGTGAGATCCTCATCGGGGCCTCGACGGCCGAACGGGCCGCCGCCGCCGGTTGCCAGAGTGAGCCGTTGCCTCCGGTGAAGCTGAAGGGCAAAGCTGTGGCGGTTCCACTGTTTCGGGTCATGGCGTCGAGGAGCGCCGACTTCTCATGAAGACTCTGCCTGGATATTCGGAAGCGCAGCTGGTGACCAACCGCGCGGCGGTGCTGGTGTTCGGCGCCACCGAGGCCGACCGCCAGAGCTGGGCCGAAGAGGCGGCCGCCGCCTTCGCCGAGGAGGGCCCGCTGGAACAGCTGCGCGAGCCGGAAGAAAAGTCGGTCGCGGCCGCGCTCGGCAAGGTCAAAGGGGTGATCTACGTGCCTGACGCCGCCCGGCTGCCCTGGGATTCGCAGCGCGAGCTCGCCCGGCAGCTGCACGAGAAGGAGGAGCGGCCCAAGTGGGTCTTCGGCCTCTCGATGTCGCCCGACGGGGCGGTGAACAAGGGGCTGCTGCGCGACGACCTCGCCCACGCGCTCGGCCGCGCCCAGCTGGATCTGGGTGAGCCGGCGGTGAAGGCCGCGGTGAAGAAGCGCCGTGCGAAAGCAGGAAAGAAGCGGTAAAGGAAAAAACCATGTCTGACGCTCTGGGTGATCGCCGTAAGGAACTGGAAGAGGGCTTCTTCGCCAAGCAGAACCAGGCGGCGCTCGAGAAGCTGAAGGCCGCGAAGCAGCACGCCCTCACCAAGGAAGGGATCAAGGAGGTCACCGGGATCTCCTCCGACGAGGTGCTCGAGTGGCTGGTGAAGCAGAAGCTCGATCGCGAGACGATCTCCGCGCTGACGCTCTTTCCGCTGATCGAGGTCGCCTGGGCCGACGGGGCGGTGGACCAGAAAGAGGCGACGGCGGTGCTCGACGCGGCGCACGCCTCGGGGATCTTGAAGGGCAGCAGCTCGCACACCCTGCTCGAGGGCTGGCTCAAGTTGAAGCCGCCGGCGACGCTCCACGTCGCCTGGTACAACTACGTGCGGGCTCTGGTCGCGGTGATGAAGCCCGAAGACAAGGCGATGCTGAAGAACGAGCTGCTCGGCAAGGCTCGGCTGGTCGCGGAGGCCTCGGGCGGCATCCTCGGCATGGGCAACAAAGTGTCGAAGGCGGAATCCGACCTGCTGAAGAAGTTGGAAGAGGCTTTCCACTAGCATCCCGGATCTCTTGGCCAACGAGACCACCGACGTCGATCTCACCGGCCGGAAGATTCGGGAGTACGAGCTGCTGCGGCGGATCGGCGTCGGCGGAATGGGCGTGGTCTACGAGGGCCGCCATCCGGTCATCGGAAAAAAGGTCGCGGTCAAATTCCTCCTCACCTCGCTGAGCGCCGACAAGGACCTGGTCGAGCGGTTCAAAGCCGAGGCCCGCTCGGTCAACGAGATCGGCCACCGGGGCATCGTCGATATCTTCGACTTTGGCCAGCTCGAGGACGGCACCCAGTATTTCGTAATGGAGCTGCTCGACGGGCGCGGCTTCGACCAGGTGATCCGCGCTGAGGCGCCGCTGCACCCGGCGCTGGCGGTGCGCTACCTCGAGGAGATCGTCGACGCGCTCGCCGCGGCGCACTCGGCGGGGGTGATTCATCGGGACATCAAGCCGAGCAACGTCTTCCTCGTCGAGAGCCAGAAGAGCCGGCCCTACATCAAGCTGCTCGACTTCGGGATCGCCAAGGTCAACGCCACCAAGACCGGCAGCACCCCGCAGACCCGGCAGTCGGTGGTGATCGGCACCCCGGAGTACATCGCGCCCGAGCAGGCGCAGGGCAAGCCGGTCAGCGCTGCAACCGACCTCTATGCGGTCGGCTGCATGGCGTACGAGATGCTCACGGGGAAGCTCCCGTTTCGAGGGGAAAACCCGCTGGACACGATGTTCAAGCACGTGACCGAGGCGACACCCCGGGTGAGCGCCTCGGTGCCGGGGACGCCGAAGGTGCTCGACGAGCTCGTCTTTCAACTGATGCAGAAGAGGGCGGAGGATCGCCCGAATTCGGCGGAAGAGGTGATGAAGCGGCTCGAAGCCTCGCGCGGGCTGTTGACGACCGAGGGCCTGCCCTCGATGTCGCCCCCGACCCGGCCGATGCCAGTCGGGGAGAACACCGAGTCCGCTGCGCTCGCCAGCACTTTTCAGTCGATGAGCTCGGTCAAGGTTCCGGTGGTGGCGGCTGCGGTGGCGGGAGCCAGCGCCCAGCCCAGCACTGCCGCCTCGCTCGCGGCGATGAAGCCGTCGCGGCTTCCGATGACGCTCGCGCTGGGCGTGGTCGCGGCGGGGGCGCTGGGGGTTGCAGCGTTCGTGCTCACCCGGCCTGCGCCAGAGCCGATTCTCGTCGAGCCGCCACCACCGGCGGAGGTGAAGCCCGCGGAGGTAAAGCCGGCAGAGGTAAAGCCGGCAGAGGTAAAGCCGGCAGAGCCCGCCGAGGTGAAAGTGGCGCCGCCGGTGGCGAAGAAGGGGCCGACGACCGCGCAGCTCAATACGCGGGTCGCCGCGGTGGCGCGCAAGCTCGAGCAGCGCGAGTCCTCCCGTGGCGAGGTGAACAGCGTCTTCCGGGGCTTGCTCCAACAAATGAAGGAAGCAGCGAACGCGGCGAAGACCGACGCCGACCGCCGCCAGGCGCTGAGCGACCTCGACGACCTCGCACGCCAGATCGAACGCTGATTCTTGAGGTCGACTCGCGCGGAACGGTAGGGCTAACCTTCCAGGATTGATGGGGACGATCCTGCTGGTGCTGCTGTCCCAGGCCCCGGCCGAAGCGCCGAAGGTCCAGGTGCCGATCGCGATCGTGATCTCCAGCCGCCGGGACACCGGTAACACGCTCTCTCCCTTCGTCTGCGTCAAGCTGCAGGAGGCGCTCGCTGCGAAAGGAATCCCGGCGATGAACGAAGCCCAGTCGATCGAGCGGCTGACAAAGCTGGGCGGGGTCGATCCCCGCGCCTGCGATGGCAGCAAGCTGTGCCTGCTCAAGCTCGCCGAGCTGCTGCAGGGAATCGTGATCGGCGTCGACGTCGGCAAGGTCGCGCGGTTCAGCGCCGGGCACCTCGAGGCGGTAGCCGTCGGGCGCGTGGACTCCGTGGCCGTCTCGAACTTCACCAGCGACGCCAAGGGCTGGCCGAAAAAGTCGGCCGACGAGATCGCCGCGCTGATCGCCTTGGTTGTCCCGGTGGCCCAGCAGATGACGAAGGCGCTCCAGCCGGTCGAGCCGCCGCCCAAGCCGGTCGCTGTCGTCGAGCCGCCTCCGCCGAAGCCCGCGGACACGCCTACCCAGGTGAAGCTCGTCCCCGAGCCGCCGCCCTCGCCGCCACCCGCGGTGGTGGTCGAGGCGCCGCGTTCTCGCGGGCCGCTGCCGTACGTCTTCGTCGGAGCGACCGTGGCGGCGGCGGCGGTGGCGATCGCGATGCTGGTGCTCGCGAGCTCGGACGCGCAGCGCTACAACGCCTCGCTCTCGCTGCTCAAGGGCGAGACCACCAGCAGCCTCACCCGCGACCAACTCACCCGCACCGCCGCCTCGGCGAACCTCGAGTATTCCGTTGCGCTCGGGAGCGGCATCGGCGCCGCGGCCTTCGCGATCGCCAGCGGCTACTTCTTCCTCCGGGAGCCCTGACGCGATGAAGACTCTCTGGTCACTGGTCGCGCTGGTCATCGTCGTTGCAGGTTGCAACTGCCTCAACGCCAAGGACGTGCGCTATCCCGCTTGTGTCCTCCCCGGCGCCGACTGCGCGGCCGACCTGGTCTGCTGTCGGGGGCCCGGGTTCTCAGGGACTCGGTGCGTGATCCCCAACCTGTGTGAACAGGCGACCGGCGGCGGGGGCGGCACCGCTGGCGGCGCGGGTGGAGGCGGGGGCGGCGGAGCGGCGGGAGGCGGTGGCGGTGGCGAGGTCACCGGCTGCGGGCCTCAGACCTGCGAGGGCTGCTGCCTCGGCAGCGTCTGCAAGGCGGGCAGCCAGCCGGCCAGCTGCGGCTCGAACGGCAATCTCTGTCAGACCTGCCCCAGTGACGGCGGCACCTGCGCTGGCGGCACCTGCTCCGGCTGCGACTCGAAAAACTGCCCGTCGGGGTGCTGCTTCAACGGCCAGTGCCAGGCCTCGAGCGGCGCGACCTGCGGCACCGCCGGAGCGGTCTGCCTCGACTGCGGCCTCACCGGCAAAGGTGACCACTGTGCTGGCGGGGCTTGCTCCTGCGGGGCCTCGGGCGCCTGCACCGCGGGGCAGCGCTGCCTGGGCGGGGCCTGCATCTGCGACCCGGCCTCGTGCAAGACCGGCTGCTGCGACGGGAACACCTGCGTCGCGCCCGGCTTCGATCACTGCGCTCCAGCCGGCCAGAGCTGCCTCAACTGCGACGCCACCTACTCCGACACCTGCCGCAACGGCGGCTGCGCCTGCGGCTTGAACGCCGCCTGCGGCGCTGGGCAGCGCTGCCTCGGTGGACAGTGCGTCTGCGACGCGACGACCTGCAGTGGTTGTTGCACCGGCACCGGCGCCTGCCAGCCCGGCACCGACGCTGGTTTCTGCGGCAACGGCGGAATGGCGTGCCAGAGCTGCCCGTCCGGCCAGAGCTGCACCGGCACCGGCTGCTCTGGGTGCACGCCTTCCAACTGTGCCAGCGGGTGTTGCAAGAACGGCGCGTGCGCGACCGCGTCGGACCTGACGTGCGGCACGGGTGGCGCCAGCTGCGCCGACTGCAAGGCGGGCACCGCCACCGACACCTGTGCGGGTGGCGTCTGCAAGTGCGGCGCGGGTGCGGCCTGTGTCCCTGGGCAGCGCTGCATCAACAGCGCTTGCGTCTGTGACGCCACCTCTTGCCCCGCTGGCTGCTGCTCCGGCAGCCAGTGCTTGACCAGCGGTGTCACCCAGTGCGGCGCCCCGGGAGGGGCCTGCATGGCGTGCGACCCGCTGCGCGCCGACTCCTGCAGCACCGGCGGCGCCTGCAAATGCGGCAGCGGCCCCGTCTGCAACCAGGGGCAGCGCTGCTCCGGGGGAGCGTGCCTGTGCGATTCCGCTTCGGGCTGCAATGGTTGCTGCGCCGGGCCGACCTGCGTGTCACCCGCCACTGTGGGCCAGTGCGGCGCCGACGCTGGGTCCTGCAGCGCCTGTCCTTCGACGACCGACAGCTGCTCCAACGGCGCCTGTCGCTGCGGCCCGGGCGTCCCTTGTCCTACCGGGCAAGTGTGCTCAGGCGGCGCGTGCAGCTGCACCGCGGCCAGCTGTCCCAACGGGTGCTGCTCCGCCTCGGGCTGTGTCACCGCCCCGACGGCGATGGACTGCGGCCTGCCGGGAACCGTTTGCACCAGTTGCAGTCCCACCAGCGCCGACAGCTGCGCGGGCGGAAGTTGCAG
>JAYVRT010000103.1:0-2525 GCA_043776025.1 Archangiaceae bacterium
GAGCTGGAGACAGGGGCGCCGCTGCCCGGTGCGCGGGTGATTCGGCTCGGCACGCAAGCGACCGTCGCGCGCGCCGACAACGTGCTCGCCGAGTGGACCACCGATGCGCACGGCCGGCTCGAGCTCTCGGCCGAGGTCGAGGTCGGGGATGAGCTGCTCCTCACCGCCACCGCCGCCGAGCACATCTGGGCGACGCGCCAGAAGGTGGTGCTCGACGCGCAGGGCGCAGCGGAGCTGACGCTCGAGGTGCCCCGGGGGATCGCCGTCGAAGGGGTGCTGGTGGATCCGAAGGGCGCTCCCGTAGCGGTGGTCCGGGTCGAGGGCGTCAACCAGAGCTACCTCGAGGACGCCGACGCCAATCGTGTGCCCGGAGACTCCTGGAGCCAGGTCGAGAGCGACGCCCACGGCGCGTTCCGGCTCTTTCTTCGCCCAGGCTCGGGGTTGCTGATGGCGGGCAGCGGCCCCTGGCGGGTCGAAGCGCACCCGATTCGGATTCCGGGCAAGCGACAGACGATCGTGCTCAACCCGGCGGGCGCCCTGCGCGGAAGGGTTTACGACCCGGCCGGCGAGCCGGTCGGCGCTGGGGTGACCGTGACGTTCCCGTCGTCCCTCGACACGGCGACCGACGACGAAGGCCGCTTTGCGTTCGACTCGATCGAGCGGGACGAAGGCGAGCTGGGTTGCGTCCGCGCCCGGCCATCGGGCAACGAGGTCGCTCGGGTGCAGGTCAGGCCCGAGCCCGGCCGCTGGTCGGAGCAGGACCTGCACCTCGAGCCTGCCGCGGCGATCGCCGGCGCGGTGATCGACGCTGCCGGCCGCCCCGTCGCCGACGCAGGGGTGGTGGCGTTCGAGGTCGCTGAGCCTGCGGAGGGGGAGGCGACCGTCGACCTCCACGGCAGCGTCCCGGAGATCACCTTCGACGACCGCTATGGCGTGGCAGAGGACCGGGTGCGTGCCACCAGCGGCGCCGACGGGCGCTTCACCCTGCCGACCCGCCACCAGGCCGGCGAGGGCTGGTACGTGGTTCACGCCTTCACCCGCTCGGCCACCGATGACGCCGCCGCGGCGACGCCGGTTCGGGCCGGCGCCGAGGTGACGGTGAAGCTCGCGGAAGAGCCAGTGGTGCGGGGCCGGGTCAACTCTCCCGACGGGCCGCTCTCGAAGTTCACCCTCTACGGGGCCGACTTCCACGAGGCCTTCGAGATCTCCCGCGACAGCCTGGGCAACGAGCTGCGCATCGAGGCCCCGGGCTACAAGTTTCACCGGGTCGACCTGTCGGCTCTGCCGCCCGGCTCGATCGACCTCGGCACGATCACCCTGCGCGCCACCCACGACGTCGCGCTCGAGGTCTGGGACGCCGAGACTTCCAGGCCGATCCGCGACCTGCTCTCGGACCTCGACGGCTCGGTGGACGTGGTCAGCTCGGTCGACGCCTGGGGCCGGCTGCTGCTGGTCGGGGTGCCGCTGCCGATGGCGCGGGTCTGGGTCGGCAACCGGTTCTACCTGCCCGTCGCCCTCGACATCGGCCCGACCTCGGAGTTGATGACGGTGAGGCTCTCGCGCGGAGGCGCTCTGCACCTGACCGCCGCCGATCCCCTGGCCCAGGGGTTGGCGAAGGTCAACTGCGCGCCCGCGCAGCCGCTGCTGCCGGTGCGGGTCGCCCCGTTCGCGAACGGGCAGGCGACGGTGACCGGCTTGCCCGCGGGTCATTGCACCTGGGTGGTCGACGGCGATCGCGGCACTGCCCACGGCGTGGTGGACCTGCAAGGGAGCGGCACCGTCGAGGCGGCGGTGCACCTCGCCCCCTGGCCGCCGCGCGATCCAAACGCGCCGGCACCGCACGGAATGCCGATGATCCGTGGCCGCCAGTGATCAGGCCGAGAACTGGATCACGTTCTTGATCCCCGAGCTCTTGCCCAGCAACAGGTCGGCGAACTTCTCCGGGGCATAGCGCTGGGTGATCAGCTTCGGCACCGTCGCCGGCCAGCGCTTGCTGAACTCGGTGAGATCCTCGACCGCCGCCTTGAACGCGTCCGGCCCGGCGTTGACGGTTCCGTAGAGGATCTGGTTGCGCAGCACCAGGTTGCGCATCAGCACGTCGGTCTCGATCGGCACCGGCCCCCGCTTTCCCGGAACCCCGGTGAGGATGAAGACCCCGTTGGTGCCCAGCTCGCCCAGCAGCTTGAACGCCGGCCCCGCCGCGCCGGTCGCCTCGTAGATCAGATCGATGTTGGGGAGGTTCTCGCTCAGATCCTCCATCTTCATGTCCTGCGCCGCGACGTAGTGGCCGCCGATCTCCCGCACGATCTGAGCCTGCGGGCTGCTCGCCGCCTCGAGCGAGTACACCCAGGTGTCGAAGCCGCGCACCACCAGGGCCATCGCTCCCAGCAGGCCCACCGGGCCCGCGCCAAGCACCACCGCGGTCAGGCCGACGCCGCTGGGTCCGCCGGTCTTGCTCGCCGCCGCCCACGGCAGGCGCTCCTGCACGTCCCACACCTGGATCAGCGCCTTCTCCGCGATGGTCA
>JAYVRT010000104.1:0-32199 GCA_043776025.1 Archangiaceae bacterium
CATCCACGCGGTGCCGTCGGCCTGCTGCAGCTGCCCGCCCGTGGGCAGCGGCTGGCCGCGATCGAAGATGCCGATGTTGTCGAGCCCGAGGAAGCCGCCCGAGAAGAGGTTGTTGCCGTCGGCGTCCTTGCGGTTGACCCACCAGGTGAAGTTGATCAGCAGCTTCTGGAACACGCGCTTGAGCCACTCGCGATCGCGCAGGCCCGTCACCTTGCCGGCGATCTTGTAGACGCGCCACGCAGCCCAGGCGTGCACCGGCGGGTTCACGTCACCGAACGCGAACTCGTACGCGGGGATCTGCCCGTTGGGGTGCATGTACCACTCGCGCAGGAACAGCAGCAGCTGCGACTTGGCGAAGTCCGGGTCGATGCGCGCGAACGGCACCATGTGGAACGCGAGATCCCACGCGGCGTACCAGGGGTACTCCCACTTGTCGGGCATCGAGATGACGTCGCGGTTGTACAGGTGCTGCCAGTCACGGTTGCGGCCCTGCTTGCGCGAGGCGGGCGGCGGCGGCTGGCCGGGATCCCCCTGCTGCCAGTGCTCGACGACGTAGTGGTAAAACTGCTTGCTCCACAGGAGCCCGGCGTACGCCTGCCGCGAGACGGCGCGCTCGGCCGGCTTGAGCTCCGAAGGGATCCGCGCGGCGTAGAACGCGTCGGCCTCGGCGATCCGCTGCTGGAAGACGGCCGCGGCCTTCTGCCGGTTGAGCAGCGCGCCGGTGAGGTGGGTCAGCCGGAGGTAGATCGTCACCTCGCCGCGCGCCGGAACCTTCAACCGGTAGAGGCCCGCGGCCTTGCTGCCGACGTGGTGCGGGTTGACCGCGCCCTTCTGTGCGTTGACGACGTAGCGGTGAAACGCGTCCTTCACGTAGGGCGTCGGGTTCTCAGAGCCGAAGATCCGCTCGGCGTTGGTCTCGTTCTCGGTGAAGAGGTACTCGACCTCGCGGTCGGGCTCGAAGACGAGCCGCATCTCCCCGAGGTTGTCGTGGCGGGCGAGCAGCGTCGATTTGCCCTCCCGGGCGATCTGGGGCCTGGCGTGGTAGCCCTCGCCGGTGCGGCCCCAGGACCAGGTGTTGCGCAGCCAGAACTGGGGCAGCAGGCACAGCGGCGCCTCGTCGGGCCCGCGGTTGCTCACCGTGAGGCGGATGTAGAGGTCGTCTTCGGATTCCTTGGCGTACTCGGCGAGCACGTCGAAGTAGCGGCCCTCGTCGAACGCGCCGGTGTCGGCGAGCTCGAGCTCCGGGCGTTGCTGGCCGCGGGCTTTGTTCTCCTCGACCAGCCGCTGGTACGGAAACGCGCCCTGCGGGTACTTGTAGAGCGCCTTGGCGTACGAGTACGTCGGAGTCGCGTCGAGGTAGTAGTAGGCCTCTTTGACGTCCTCCCCGTGGTTGCCCTCGGGGTTGGTGAGGCCGAAAAGCCGTTCCTTCAGCAGCGGGTCCTTGCCGTTCCACAGGCCGAGCGCGAAGCACAGGCGGCCCTGGCGATCGCAGATTCCCAGCAGGCCGTCTTCTCCCCAGCGGTAGGCGCGGCTGCGCGCGTGGTCGTGGGAGAAGTAGTCCCAGCACTCGCCGGTGGGGGAGTAGTCCTCGCGCACCGTGCCCCACTGGCGCTCCGAGAGGTACGGCCCCCAGCGCTTCCAGTTCGCGCGGCGCTTGTGATCCGCCTCGAGCCGTTCGACCTCGGCGAGCTGCTCTTCGGGGGGGACGCGGGGCTCGTTCATGGAGGGGTGTTTCTAGTGGAGGCGCCGAGCAGGAAGGAGCGCGAAAGGCGGGGACCTTAAGATAGCTTCACGCCCCGCAACGACTTCATGAGCAAGCTCCGGCGATGATCAGCGTCCCGCAGGAAAGGCTCACCGCGCTGGAGCAGTCGAGCCGGCTGGAGTGGCTCGAGGCCAGCGGCAGCGGCGCCTTCGCGATGGGCACCGCCGCGGGGATGAACACCCGCCGCTACCACGCGCACCTCGTCGCTTCGCTCAAGCCGCCGGTGGACCGGTGCGTGACGCTCTCCCGGCTCGAGGAGCAGGTCGAGGTCGACGGCGTGCGCTACGAGCTCGGCGTCAACACCTACCCCGGGGTGATTCACCCGCGCGGCCACGAGCTGCTCACCGGGTTCGTGCTCGATCCGTTTCCTTCCTGGACCTGGCAGCTGGGCGCGGTGAAGTTTCACAAGCGGCTCTTCCTCGTCCGTGGGCAGAGCTCCCTCGTCGTCCGCTACCAGTCGAGCGCGCCGTGCACGCTGACGCTGCGGCCGCTGATCGCCTTTCGCGACTACCACGGGCTGCAGCACGAGAACGCTGGCCTCGACCCGCGGTGGCAGAGCGCGCCGGGGCGCTTCGAGCTGCGCCCGTACGCCGATCGCCCGGCGCTGAGGTTCTTCCACGGGGGAGAGGCGAGCCGCCAGGGCGAGGGCTGGTACCGGTCGACCCGCTACCCAGAAGAGAGCGCGCGCGGGCTCGACTGTGAAGAGGACCTCTGGTGCGTCGGAGCGGTCCGCTGCCCGGTGGGTCCGGGACAGCCGGCGTTCATCGCGGCGACAGTCGAGGAAGGGGTCTCGTTCTCCGCCGACCAGCTCGATGCGCTGGAGCAAACGCAGCGCAAGGCGCGCGAGGTGCCGAAGGCGCGGGCGATCGTCGAGCAGCTGTGCCAGGCGGCCGATGCGTACCGGGCGCGCCGGGCGGACGGCCAGCCGACGGTGCTCGCGGGCTTCCCCTGGTTCACCGACTGGGGCCGGGACACGATGATCTGTCTGCCGGGCCTGTTGATTTCCCGCGGCCTGCTCACCGAGGCGAGCGCGGTGATCCGCAGCTTCCTCGGGCACCTCGACCAGGGCTTGATCCCCAACCGCTTCCCCGACTCGGGTGAGCGGCCCGAGTACAACACCGCCGACGCGACGCTCTGGATGTTCGTCGCGGTGCACCAGTTGCTCGGCGCTGGCGGCGACCCGGGGATGGTGCGCGACGTCGCGCTGCCGAAGCTGCTGGAGATCATCGGCTGGCACGAGCGCGGGACGCACCACGAGATCCGCGTCGACGCCGACGGGCTGCTGAGCGCCGGCACCGAAGGGACCCAGCTGACGTGGATGGACGCCAAGGTCGGCGACTGGGTGGTGACGCCGCGGCCCGGCAAGGCAGTGGAGCTCAACGCGCTCTGGTTCAACGCGCTGGAGATCACCCGGCGGTTGTGCGCCCGATTCGGTTACGAGTCCGAGGCGAAGGAGTTGGCGGCGAAGGTCGCGCGCGTCGCGGCGGCGTTCTCCGGGACCTTCTGGAACGCCGAGCGCGGGTGCCTCTTCGACGTCGTGCGCGGGACCGAGAAGGACGCCAGCCTGCGGCCCAACCAGCTGTTCGCGGTGAGCCTGCCGTTCTCGCCGCTGTCGGCCGAGCGCGCGGCCGCCGTGTTCGAGTGCGTCGAGCGCACTTTGCTGACCCCGATGGGCCTGCGCACGCTCGCCCCGGGCGAGCCAGGGTACCGGCCCCGCTACGAGGGAGACGGCCGGAGCCGCGACGGCGCGTACCACCAGGGCACCGTGTGGCCCTGGCTCCTCGGGCCGTACGTCGACGCGCTGCTGCGGGTGCGCGGGCGAACGCCGCAGACGCTCGCCGCGTGCGCGAAGCTGCTCGAGCCGCTCGAGGCGCGGATGATGACCGAAGGGTGCCTCGGGCAGATCGGCGAGGTGTTCGACGCCGAGGCGCCGCACAAAGGGGGCGGGACCCCGGCGCAGGCGTGGAGCCTCGCCGAGCTGCTGCGGCTGCGGCTGAGCGTGCTCGGGTAGTCGGCTACTGGGCGCGGAGATCGTCGCGGCTCGACTCTTCGGCGTCGACCACCACGTAGACGTCGCTGACCCGCCCGACGCCGTAGTTGTCGAGCACGGTGGCCCGCAGCTTCCACGGGCCCTTCTCTGGCACCTTGCTCGAGATGTTCACCTCGCCCGGCTCGAAGTTGAACGCCTGGCGTCCGAGCAGATCGATGTGCTCCTTGCCCATGATCAACCCTTCAGTGAACCCGACCGCGAGGCGATCGATCACTTTGTCGTCGGCGCCGAGCACTTCGATCAGCAGCACGTTGTCGACCGAGATCCCCACCTTGCCTTCGGCGTCGCCGAACAAGCGCACCCGCCCACCGTTGCTCTCGAGCAGACCGGTCTCACCCTTGGCCACGACATGGGCCTCGCGCGGCTGCTCCTTGGTGTCGAACTCGAGGTCCAGCCGGATTTCGTTGAGCTTCGCGGTCTCGCGCTCCGGCGTGTCCTTGAGCAACTGCACCGTCTTCGGGACGACGGTTTCGATCCTTTTGACGCAGGCGGCGGAGCTCAACAGCAGCACAGCGAGCAGGAAGCGCATGGGGGCGTCATCTTGTCACGGCTCCAAGTCGAGGCGGGGCAGAGCTTTGTCTTCGCGGGCGCCGAGGTACACGTGCCAGGCGGCGAGGAGATCGAGCGAGGCGGGCTCGGCGCCGAGGAAGAGCGGGGTGAGCCCGTCGGGCCGCGGCGCTTCCCCGCTGAGCACCGGGCCGAGCAGCTGCACCGGGTGACCCCACACCGCCTCGGGCCCGTCGCTCACCCGCCACGCCTTCGCCAGGACCCCGGCCGGCACGGGCGAGGCGTCGAAGTGGCCGACGTTGGGCACGCTCAGGTGCACCGAGGGCCAGAGCACCACCGGAGGCAGAGGCACGCCGCCGGTGAGCAGCACCAGCTCGGCCCGGTCGAGCGCCTCCACCCCCGACTCGACGGCGCGCACCGGGGTCTTGAGCTGAAGCTGCAGCTGCGCCGCCTCGAGCACCGCCTGCGCGATCGTCGGGGCGACCAGCGCGACCTCGCGCAGCGACCGCACCAGCCGCAGCGCCTTGAGCGCGGTGCTCCCCGCCTGACCGCCGCCGAGCACGGCCACGCGTTTGGCGTCCGGCGGGGCCAGGGCGTCGGCCGCTACCGCCGCCACCAGCGACGCGCGCAACGCGAACAGTGTGTCGGCGTCGATCCGCGCCAGCAGCGTGTGGTGCTCGAGGTCGCGCAACAGGACCACCCGCTCGCCGGCTTCCCGCACCGTCTGCGCGGTGGCAGGAACCGGCCGCGCGACGCCGGAATGGAAGGCCTCCCGCAGGTCGTGGAGCAGCGCCAGACCGTCGGTGTGGCGGGCGACGGCGGCGCGGTCGAGCAGGAGCGTGGGCAGGACAGCGCACCCTAGCGTCGTGGTCGGCCAAACGCTCCCCAGCCCGGCGAAAAGTGTTCGGGTTCCGGACCAAAATCGCCAGGCTGGCGCATCGAAGGGACCGCTGTCTCACCTTCCGCGCGGGTCTGGGCTAAACCTCCGGGCCCATGTTGCAGCGTCTGGTGACCCTCGGCCGGCTCTGGCGCTGTCAGCGCGTCGCCGAAGGCGTCCGCGTCTACGGCAAGGTCTGGATCCACGGCGACGGAGAGATCGAGCTGGGGCGCGACGTGGTGCTCGACGGCCGCCTGGCGCCCATCGAGCTGCGCACGGCGAAGGGCGGGCGGATGGTGATCGGCGACGGGGTGCGGATCGAAGGGGGCGCGTCGCTCGAGGCCGAAGGCCGCCTCGAGCTGCGCAACGGAGTCCAGGTCGGGCCTTACGCGAAGATCATCGACAACCACTTCCACCCCACCACCGGCGATCGGAATCTGCGGCCGCCCGCCGGAGTGGTGGTGCTCGAAGAGGACGTGATCGTCGGCGCCGAAGCGATCGTCCTCCCCGGCGCGCACGTCGGCCGAGGCACGCAGATTGGCGCGCGGGCAGTGGTGACGAAGCGGGTGCCACCGGGAGTTCGGATCTCCGGCAACCCCGGGCGGATCGAAGTCCCGAAGGTCTAACCCCACCGCTCAGCTGGGCGCGCCGCGATCCAGGCCTGGAGGCGGTCGCGCCTGGCCCCCCTCAAGCTGGTGCTGAGGTAGCCCGATTCGAAGCTCCAGGGGATCTTCAGCCGGACTGCTGCGTCGGCGAGCCACCGCGGCAGCTGCTCCGCCGGAGCGCCCCCCAGCCCCAAGTCGTCGTTGACCAGCCCTCGAACCGAGAGCGTCGTCGAGTGTCGCTGCTGGTTGCTCCACCGCGAGATCGAAGCGCTCAACCAGTTGGGGCTCCGGCTGTCGACGCTGATGCTCGCGTGAACCGACCCGCTCGAGTGGGGCTGCGCGTCATCGGAATAGAAGGAGGCGCGAAACCAAAACACCGGGAGCGCGCCGAAGCCGATGTTCCGAGCGAGCTCGAGCGCTGGCGAGCTGGCGTTGCGCCCTTCGAGCATCGCGTCCACCCGGGCGAACATCGCCTTCATCTGCGGGGTGAGGGTCGCGTGGGTCTTCAGCCGCTCCAGGGTGTCGAGGCCGCGATCGAGGCTCTTCGCCGCCCGCTCGAAGTGGGGCATCAGCGCGTCGAGCGACGCGTCGCTGGCGTCGACGGTGAGCACGGCGAGGATGTCGGGCTTCACGTCCTCCCAGCCGACGGCGGTCGCCTGGAGCGCGGCGACGAGCTGTGGGTCCTTCGCCAGCGCCGCGAACTTCGCCCGCCGCTGCTTCGAGCCCCACGCATAGGTGAGGTCGAGGTCGAGCATCGCGTTCAAGGCCCGCTCCCAGGCGGCACTGGGGTCGCTCTGGCCTGGCAGGTAGGCGCTGAGGAACGTCGCCATCGGCGTGTGGTGCTCCGGCAGTTGGCCGAGCATCGCTTCGACGACCGCGGCAGGCACCCGCCGGCAGTTGCGCGCGAAGCTCCAGTTGTTGGGGCCGAGGTAGCTGAGCACCGCCTTCGCAGCCAGGCGCGGGTCGACGTCGGGCGGCAGTTGCTTCAGCAGCGCGTATTGCTGGCGGCGATCCTCTCCCTTGAGGATCGCCTCGGCCTCTTCGCGCGTCGGACGCTTCGGCACTAGGGCACGCTGATCACGAAGCTCTGCGACGCGACCAACGGCAGCCCAAAGGCCGGGGCGATCTTCGTCGCGAGCTCGTTGGGCAAGCGCCAGGTCTGGCCGGTGAAGTTCACCACCGTCACCGCGTAGCGCCCGCTGGGCACGCCCTTGATCAACTGGCGCGCGGCGGGGTTGCTGATGTCGACCGCCGCCGGCTTGAGCACCAGCTTCAGCGTCGGCACCACGGTGGGCGTCGTCTTCACCAGTCCGGTGAGCGGATCGACCAACTGCGCGGCGATGTCGGTCGGGTCGAAGCCCGCGGCGAGCACCACCGCGTCGGGTTTTCCGTCCTTGGGGATCACCGTCATCGTCGCTTGATCGAAGTGGTCATAGTCGGCGCCGGTCGCGTCGAGCACCCCGTTGTGATCGAGGTCGTTTTCGTCGAGCAGCGGGTGGGCCGGATCATCGGCGAGCTTGCGCACCAGGACCTTCGGCCACATCTGGGGCGCACCGGTGGAGTCGAGGTCGGGCATCCCGTCGCCGTTGTCGTCGATGAACTTCGCGAGGAAGGCGGCCCGGCTCTGGTGAATCAGGCCCTCGTTGATCGGCAGCAGGTCGAGCTCGAGGACCTTTGGCCCCAGCGAAGGATTGAAGGTGTACGGGTCGGCTCCGACCACGCCCGCGACCTGGAAGCTGGGGCGGTCGAGGGTGACGAGCGCCAGCGGGCTGTCGGCGAAGCTCACTGGGACATCGAGCGCCGGCGCGCCGGGGTCGACCGCGAAGTCGCGGAAGGGGCGGGTGGCCTGGCCGAGGTCCACCGAGCCGCCGCCGAGGTCGCCGGTGTTCACCTGCGAGGTCACGTCGTACCAGGGCACGAAGTCGCTGTTGCCGTCGACGAAGCCGCGCAGCGTGTAGTGCCCGGTGGGGACGAGGCTGAAGGCGAAGGGCGCGGTGAACGGCCCGGTGTCGTTGTCGGCTGCTGACCCGAAGACGGCCTCGCGTGGGACCACGGTGAAGGTGACCGGCCGGCCGCTGCCGGTGGGCGGAGGCGGGCGCGCGGCGTCGAAGAGCAGGACGATCACGTTGCCCCGCACCTTGCTGTTGACCACCACCTTCCCCTCGATGCGCGAGGTCAGCGTGTTCTGCCGGCGATCGGCGGTGCTGTAGACCGGCGGCGGGTCGCAGGCGGCCAGCAGCCCGAGCAGCCCGACGAGCGTTCGCTTCATGGGGTCACCGTGAACGTCGCGAAGACGCGACGGCTGACGAGGTTACCGAAGGGGTGCTCCGCGTGCGCCGGCCCCAGCTGCGAGCCGACGACCGCCACGTTGAGGCGGTCCTTGAAGAAGCGGTAGCCGACGCGGGCGTTGATCACCACGTAGTCGCCCAGCGGGTTGGAGAGGTTCAAGATCTGCGTCGGATCCTGCGGCGACGGTTCGCGCTCGATCCAGGTGGTCGCCGAGACGTACCCGAGGTCCACTGAGAGGTCGAGGTTCACCGGAGTGCGGTAGGTGACGCCTCCGAAGAGCTTCACCGTCGGCGCCTGGGTGCACGGCCCGCAGGGCGGCGCCCTGGGCGAGGTGTCGTCGGTGGCGATGTTCTGGATCGCGGTCGAGACCCGCACGTCGAGCCCGTCGATGATGCTCCACTTGAGGCCCAGCTCTCCGCCCCGCGCGGTGTAGGTCGCCTTCTCGTTGACGAACGTCGAGGTGCCGAGCAGGTAGGAACGGCTCTGCGCGTCGTAGGCCTGGTCGGCCCGCCCCGGCACCACCGCCGAGAGCGCGATCAGATCGCTGACCACGTTCCAATACAGCGACAGGTCGTACTCGAGGCCGATCTTCGCCAGCTCTCCGCGGTAGCCCAGCTCGAAGGCTAAGAGCCGTTCGGGCCGAAGCGTCTTCGAGCCCTGGGTGAGCACCGAGGCGCCGTTGACCCCGGGCACCGGCGACCGGATGTCGAGGTAGCTCTCGAGGAAGGTCGGCTCGCGGAAGGCGGTGGCGAAGCTCAGCCTCAGAGCCTGGCTCTCCACCGGCCGCCACAGCAGCGAGATCCGCGGCGACTGCGGGTAGCCGGGGTGGCCGTTGTCGATCAGCGGGTGGTAGTCGACGCGGTAGCTGCCGAGGAGAATCAGCTGCTTCACCGGCCGCCACTCCTCCTGGAGAAACGCGGCCCCATGGAGCTCCTCCTGCAGCGCATCGAGGTAGGTCCAGGACAGCCGCTTGAGGCGCGCCGAGATTCCGGCCGAGAGCCGGTGGGTACCCAGCAGGTTGAACTCCTTCTGGAACAGCGCCTCGCCGTCGAAGACGTTCGCCTCGACGTGGGTCGCGAGCGAGCGTTGCCCGATCGGCGTGTATTGCGGGCCGGCGTCGGCGTCGAGGTGGTTCCAGAAGAGCTTCACCTTCACCGGCCCGGCGTTGAAGTCCGCCTTGGCGTAGCCGCTGTTACCGTCGATGAAGAAGTTGCGCAGGATCCCCAGCGGGTAGATCTCGGTGGTGACCCGGTTGATGCCCCCGGCGGCGCTGACCCCGAAGTCCTTGTTGAAGGCGTAGGTCGCGACGAGGTTGCCTCGCACTGCGCGGAAGCCGAGGTTGGGGTTGAAGACCTGGGAGGCGACGTCGGGGCGGTTCTGGGCGTAGTCGCGGCTCCACTTGTCGGCCTGGCTGTACCCGACCGAGGCGCGGAAGCGCAGCTTGTCCCCGCCCGAAGCGACCATGTCTCCGCCGAAGGCGTTGGCGTTGCCAGCGTAGCCGGTGAACTGGGCGCGGGGCCCGGTGCCCGGTTGGCGGGTGATGATGTTGATCACCCCGAGCATCGCGTTCGCGCCGTAGAGCGCGCTGCCCGGGCCGCGGATGATCTCGATCCGCTCGATCTCGTTGAGCCCCAGGGGAATCGCCTCCCAGAGCGTCAAGCCGAGGAAGTCCTGGTACTCGGTGCGGCCGTCGACCAGCAGCAGCACCTTGTTGGCGATGCGCTGGTTGAAGCCGCGGAAGCTGACGTTGTCGCTGCCGACGCCGAGCGCCATCACCTCCGCGCCCGGCACCCGGCGGAGCAGATCGGGCAGGGTCGTCGCCCCCGACATCCGGATCTCCTCCGCGGTGATCACCGTGGTCGCGTTGGGCGCTTCGATCGTCGCCTGTGCGCGGCGGCTGGCGGTCACGACCGTCTCTTCGTACGGCACCTCGCTCGAGTCCTGCTCGGGCAGCTCGTCCGGCCCAAGCGCCGGCGTCGAGGCGACGGGAGCGCTGCGCAGCTTCTCCTGCTCCGCTGTCTGCGCCTCGGCCTTCGCCACCGCCGTCTCGAGCCGCTCGGCGAGGGCGTTCAGCCGGGCCACCGTCGCCTGGTCCACCGCCGACGGCGTGGGCCGGCTGGACTCCCGAGGAGGCGCCGGCTCTTCCTTCGGCTTGGGCGCCGGCAGCTGCGCTTGCAGCCGGGTCACCGCCTGCACCACCGACGCCGCGTCGGGGGGGTCGGTGTCGAGGTAACGCCGGTAATAGACGAGCGCGTCGGACGGACGGCCGGCGGCCTCGTAGGCCCGGGCGACGTTGAAGAGCACGTTGGGGTGGGGCTTGATGCTGTACGCCTCGAGCAGCTGGTCGATGCCCTCGTCGAGGCGGCCGTCGTTGATCAGCGCCATGCCGATGCGGAAGCGCTTCTTCGCCTCCTGGCGCGAGTCGGCGTACGCGAGCGTCGGGACCAGCAGCAACAGCACGCACCATCGAAAGAAGGCAGTCACTGGTACGGGTCTTCCTTGTAGCCAGGCGGGTGGTTGGGCTTCTTGATGACCGTCTTCTTCAGCTTCGGCAAATTCTGCTTCACCACCACTTCGGGCCCGGTGCCCTGGGCGGTGACGGTGACGCTCTGGTAGCCGTCGAGCGCGAAGGTGAGCTCGGCTGAGGCGGAGTGGTCCTCCCCCGGGGTGACCGAGAAGGTCAGCGGGGTGAGCCCAAGCACCTGGCCGTCACGGGTCACGCTCGCGCCCGCGGGCGTGGTGGAAACGAGGAAGGAGATCGGCGTCGGCGGCACGGGCGGCTTGGGGTCCGGCGGCCTGGGCGGCGGGTTCTGCTTCACCATCACCGGGGGAAGAATCGGCTGCGCAGGCGGGAGCGGAGCCGGCGGCGGTGCGCGCAGCGCGAAGAGCACCACGCCCAGCACCGCGAGGGCGATGGTGACCCCGACGGCGATCAGCGCCACCCGCTGCCCGCGCTGCTTCGGCGCGGTCACTTCGCTCTGGTCCCACGGCACCTCGACGGAGTTGCTCGGCCGCTCGGCGCGGGTGTGCTCCGGCGTCGCCAGCAGCGCCGGGTTGACCGCCTTGATCTGCTGCGACGACGAGGTCCGGTAGACCATCGATCTTGGATCGGAGAACGCACCCGACAGGCCTGCGTTGGCGGCGGCGGCCCGCAGCGCCTCGAGCAGCTCGTCCATCGACTGGAAGCGGTTGGCCGGTTCCTTCTCGAGGCACTTCATCACCAGCGCGTTGACCTCCACCGGCAGGTCGACGACGTGCGCCTTGAGCTGCACCGGCTTCTCCCGGATGTGCTTGACGATGATGTCGATCGATTCCTTGCCGGTGAAGGGCGGCTTGCCGGCGAGGCACTGGTAGAGCAGGACGCCGAGCGCGTAGATGTCGCTGCGGGCGTCGGCCTCGTTCCGCGCCTGCTCCGGCGCCATGTAGAGCGGCGAGCCGAGCAGCACCCCGGCCTGGGTCAGCTCGGTGTCGGTGGGCGACAGCGGGCCGTCGCCGATCAGCGACTTCACCAGCCCGAAGTCGAGCACCTTCACCATGTCCGACGAGGTGTCTTCTTGCAGCAGCATCACATTCGCCGGCTTCAAGTCCCGGTGAATCATCCCCAGCTTGTGGGCCTCGCGCAGCGAGCGGGCGATCTGCCCGGCGATGTGGAGCGCCTTGGTCCAGTCGAGCGTGCCGTCGCGGGCCAGCCGCGCCTGCAACGTCTCGCCTTCGACGTACTCCATCGCGATGAAGTAGACGCCGTCCTCGGTGCGGCCGTAGTCGTGGACGGTGATCGTGTTGGGGTGGTGCAGCTTGGCGGTCATCGCGGCTTCGAGGAAGAAGCGGCGCTCGAACCCCGGGTCCTTCGAGCCGGCGTACTTCGGGTTGAGCACCTTGAGCGCGATCACCCGATCCAGCGGGGCCTGCACCGCCTTGTAGACGCGACCCATCCCGCCGACGCCAAGCGGCTCGAGAATCTTGAACCGCTCGTTGAGAACCTTGCCGATGAGCGGATCGGGCGTGACCTCAGCCATCTATCCCCCGCGGGGCGAAGCGCCGTCGCACTGTCCGGGTTTAGCACGCGTCCTGGGAAACGGCCCATTTGCGACCGGGGTGTTTGCCTGTGCTATCGAGCGGCTCCAAATGAACTCCCGAGCTGCTGCGCTGGTCGCCGCCGTGGTCGCGCTCTCGTCGTGCGAGCCCCCGAAGTCGAAGCACCCGCTGACCGAGCTGAAGTCGGCGGTGGCCGACCCGAAGCTGGCCGGCGTATGGAGCGGCCAGGTCGGAAAGGACGGCAGCAAGATGACGCTGTCGATCTTTCCCCGCGAGGGCGCGCTCTTCGACGCCGTGCTGGTCGGTGACGACGGAGACAAGGGCGCGGTGGTGCTCACCTACGAGGGGTTTCCGTCGGTCGTCGCCGGTAAGAAGTACTGGAACCTGCGCGCGAAGACGTTCGAGGGTGACTACGCCGAGCGAAGCAAGGTCTCGGATGCCTTCATCTTCGTCCGCTACGAAGTCGGAAAAGACGGTTCGCTCAGCTTGTGGCAGATGGACGACGGGCCGGTGGAGGCCGCGGTTAAGGCGGGTACGCTCGAGGGCGTGATCGGCGAGAAAGCCCCGGTGCAGCTGACCGCCTCGTCGGAAAAGCTCGCGGCGTTCGTCGCGAGCCCCGCGGGGGACAAGAGCTTCACGCCGTTCGCGACGCTCAAGCGCGCGAAGCTCGACTACCCGAAGCTGCCGGCGAAGTAGTCTGCGCGGCTAGAAGAGCCCGAGCTTCACCCCGCTCATCTCGAACCCGGGGAATGCCTCCCGCGGCCGTTCGAGGCCGAGGTGGCCGGCGAGCGTCTCGGCGAGGACCTGGCGGATGTCGGTTGCCACCTTCAAGTCGCGTCCTTCGTGCAGCTGGACCAGGCCTGGCCAGTCGCCGCGCACCGCGCCACCCTTCACCTTCCCGCCGAGGACGAAGAGCGCTGACGCGGTGCCGTGGTCGGTGCCGCGGGTGCCGTTCTCCCGCACCGTGCGGCCGAACTCGGTCATCGTCACCACGCAGACGTCGTCGAGCCGCGGTCCGAGATCCTGGGCGAACGCCGCGATTGCGGCGCCGAGCTCCTTGAGGCGGTTCGACAGCTGGCCCTTGCCCGAGCCCTGCGCGAGGTGGGTGTCGAAGCCGCCCGCCTCGGTCGCACAGACCTGAACGCCGAGGTCCGCTTGAATCAGCCGCGAGAGATCCTGCAGCCGTTTCCCCAGCGGGCCCGGCGGGTAGACCGCGCCGTTCTTCGGGCCCGTCTGCAGCAGCTTCTGCCCGTCGAGCGTGGCCATGGTGTCGAAGGCGTCGCTGCCGGCGCCGCGCAGCGCCTGGTCCACCGCCTGGGCGTAGAGCGCCTCGAAGCCGCGGGCAGTGCTCGGGTTGCCGACCTTGAAGTCCTTGAGCACCGCGAACGCGACCGCGCTGGCTGGGCCGACCAGCGAGAGCGGGAGCCGGCTCTGCACCGCCACCGCGCGCAGCGCCGCCGCTTCGCCGGGCAGCAATCCCACCGCGCGGTTGAGCCAGCCCTCGTTCGCCTTCTCACCCGGCGTCCCCGACTCGAGGAAGTCCTGGGCATCAAAGTGGCTGCGCGAAGGCTTGCTCTGACCGACGGCGTGGACCACCGCGAGCCGCCCGGCGCGGTAGAGCGGCTCGAGCGGCGCCAGCGCCGGGTGCAGCCCGAAGTGGGTGTCGAGGGTGACCGCGGCGTCCTCGCCGCCCGCCGCCGCGGGGAGCAGCCGCAGTCCCGGACGCAGCCCCAGCAGGCCCGCCTCGCCGATCGGCGGGACCATCGACAGGCCGTCGACGCCCCCGCGCAGGAAGAGGACGACGAGCGTCTTCGGCTTCCCGGGCGTCTGCGCGAGCGCGCGGGGGAAGAAGCCCGGAGCGATCCCGAACGCGGCGAGCGCTCCCGAGGCGCGCAGCAGGTGGCGGCGCGCGAGCTTCATTGCTTCTGAAACTCCGGCGAGCCGAGCAACAGCCCGGCGACCTGCTGGACGTTGACGATGCGCGTCTCGCCGTCGTCGGCGCCCTGGTCCTCCGCGCCCGCCACCGCGGCCTTCAGCGTGGCGCGGGTGGCGTCGCTCGGCTTGCTTCCGAGCAACTGCAGCGAGAGCGCGTCGATCACCTCGTCCACTTTGCCGCAGACGGAGGGCAGCGCGAGGCGGACGCCGCGCACCTCGCCCCGCGCGAGCTTCAGCCCGAAGTTGATCCGCGAGACGAGCGCGCCGGCGTTGACCCAGGCGTCGGCGGTCTCGGCGTAGCCGGTGGGCGGCTGGGCGCGGTACAGCGGCATCTCCAGCGCGTCGAGCGCGGCGCCCAGCGGCTGCTCGGCCGAGTCGAGGGTGCCGGTCGCGCGCACGGCGGAGACGACGAACTCCAGCGGCGTCTTGGTCTTCGCGGCGAACGCGTCGTCGCTCCAGAAGGCTCGGGAGGTGAAGATCGCCTTGTAGGTGGCGCCCAGATCACCGTCGGTGCGAAGGAACTCGGCGGCGACCGCGCTCACCAGCGCCTCGGGCGGGGTGTCGGAGACAAAGCGGCGGCACAGCTTGAGCGCGATGAACTGCGCGGTCGCGGGGTGCCGCGCGAGGAAGTCGAGCAAGCGTTCGCCGTCGTCCATGCGCCCGCCGGCCGCCAGCGCGAGCCCGAAGACCTGCTTGCTCCCCTTGTCGTGGGCGACGTCACGGTAGGCGAAGCCGCCGAAGGTATCGGCGCCTTCGCGCAGCTCGATGCTCCAGCCCGTCAGCGCCCGCGCGGCCTCGCGGACGTCGGCCTGGGTGTAGCCGGCGTGGACGCCGACGGTGTGCAGCTCTATCAACTCCCGCGCGTAGTTCTCGTTGAGGCCGAGCACCGTCTGCTTTCCCGCGCCGGCGATCTTGTCGCCCCGGCGGTAGTCGCGCAGGTCGAAGCCCTCTCGGGTGGAGAGCCAGTTGTCGAGGTAGAAGAGCATCGCCGGGTGCTTCGCGGTCGCGCCGAGCAGGTCGCGGAACTTGCCGAAGACGTGGGGGCGAATCGCGTCGCGCTCGTAGGCGCTCACCATCCACCGGGTCTTGTCTTTCTCCGCCGAGACGTTGAAGTGGTTGAACCAGAAGTCGACGAGGACCTCTTCGAGCTGGCGCCGGGAGTTCGCCGCCCGCAGCAGCCGCGCCTGGGTCGCTTCGATCAACAGCTGCCGTGGCAGCTCGTCGCGGTAGGTCGCCGCCATCGCCGCGAGCTCGACCTTGAGCTGCTCCGGGTCCATCTGCTTCGGCGTCATCCCCGCCTGCTTCACCCGCGTCTGCAGCGGGGGGTAGGCGCGGTAGGCCTCGTCGATGCCCATCGAGAGCGTCTTGAAGTTGGCGAGCCGCGCCTCCATCCGCTCGTCTTTCCCGGGCGTCAGCTGCTGCGAGATCCACCCCGCCGCGCCGAGGCGATCGACCTCCACCCGGTCGCTGGGAGAAGGGCCGAACGCGAGGCGGTTGAGCAGGTGCTGGGCGACCTTCTCGCCGCTCCAGGCGACCTTTGGCACCTGCAGCTGCGCCGGCTGGACGGGAATGACAGGCGCCGCCGCGCTGACGCAGGAGGCCAGCCACAACACCGCCAGGGGGTGGAGACGGGTCACCCTGGCAGGACACCCCACCCGGCAAAAGGTTGGGGAGCCGGGTCACTCCCCGAAAGGCAGCACCAGCGTCCGGCGGTCGGTCGCGCTCGGCCCGTAGAGGTAGAGCCAGGTGCGGCTCCCCGCGGCGCCGGTGATCGACGCCGGGCCGAACAGCGCCGGCACGGTGCAATCGCCCGGGCCCGACGCCGGGTTGGGATACAGCCCGAGGGAGAAGGTCCCCGGGTCGAAGTCGAACACCGTCTGGTCGGTGACCACGAGGTCCGGCTGGCTGCTCGGGCTCCCCGCGTACTTGAGGCACGCGCCGGCCGAGCCCGCGTAGAGGCCGGAGTTGGGAAACACCAGAATCCCGATGTCGTTGATCATCACCCGCGCCTTGGTCGGGTTCGCCGCGGGGGGATACGCGCCGGCGGCGACCGGAGCCTCCTGCCGTGTGTTCCACGCCGGGACGAAGCCGCTGCCGGTGTCCTTGGCGCTCGCGATGTGAATCGTCCACCGGCTGTTGTCGGCCATCGGCTCGCGGGTGGTGAAGCCCGCGTAGGGCGCCGTCTTCGCGTGGGTGCCGGCGTTGTAATAGGAGAACTCGCCGAACCCGACGTCGACGGGGAACGGGTGCACGAACGGCGAGACCTCGCCGTAGCCCAGGCCGCTCACGACCGGGGTCGCCTCTTCGCTGCCCTTGCCGTACCGCCGGTAGATGTCGACCCTCGGGCCGGGCGTGCCTGCATCCGAGGCGTAGAGGTGAACGAAGCGGACGTTCACCGTGGCCCGCTCCGCGGGTGGCGTCGTCGATTGGCCGCCGGTGCTGCACCCGGCGATGCAGAGTGCTGCGGCGGCGAGGCAAGCGAGGCTCGAGGTGCGCATCCCCTCTGTTGAGCAAGACTCCGCCCTGAAGGCGAGCCCATTTTTCGTTGGGTTGATATTCAGCTCGGCGTCCGTGACCGACCTTCGACTCCTCTCCGCGACCCGGCTCGCTCAGCTGATCCGCGAAGGCGAGGTCTCGTCTGCCGAGGTGGTCGAGGCGCACATTGCCCAGGTCGAGCGCGTCAACCCGGCGATCAACGCCGTGGTGCGGATCCGCTTCGAGCAGGCAAGGGACGAGGCCGCGCGCGCCGACGCGCTCCGGGCGACGACGGCGCCGCAGAAGCTGCCGCCGCTGCATGGCGTGCCGTGCACCATCAAGGAGTCGTTCGCGCTGACCGGGATGCCCAACGCGGCGGGCCTGGTCTCGCGGCGCGAGGTGGTGGCGGCCAGCGACGCGACGACGGTGGCGCGGCTGCGCAAGGCCGGGGCGATTCCGATCGGGGTGACGAACACCTCCGAGCTGTGCATGTGGATGGAGTCCGACAACAGGGTCTACGGGCGCAGCAACAACCCGTACGACCCGACGCGAATCGTCGGAGGCAGCTCGGGCGGCGAAGGAGCGATCATCGGCGCCGGCGCCTCCCCTTTCGGCCTGGGCTCCGACATCGGGGGCTCGATCCGCGGGCCGGCGTTCTTCAACGGCGTCTTCGGGCACAAGGTCACCGCGGGAATGGTCCCGGCGACCGGCCAGACCCCGATGGCCCACGGGGCCGCCCAGCGGTACCTCAGCACCGGGCCGCTCGCGCGCCGCGCGGAGGACCTGCTGCCGCTGCTGCGGATCCTCGCGGGGCCGGACGGCGTCGACCCGAGCTGTGAGGCGTTCGAGCTCGGCGAGGGGGCCGGGGTGTCGCTCGAGGGCCGGACGCTGCTCGACGTCGCGGACAACGGGACGATGGAGATCTCCGCCGAGCTGCGGAGCGCCCAGCGCGAAGGGGTGAAGGCGCTGCAGGCGCTGGGGATGAAGCCGCGGACGGCCTCGTTCCCCGGGCTGGAGAAACAGTTCGACGTCTGGTCCGCGATGATGGCCGCGGCCCAGGACCAGTCGTTCGGGCAGCTGCTGGCGCAGGGGCGGCCGATGAACCCGCTGGCCGAGCTGTTCAAGCTGGCGGTGGGCCGCTCGGACTTCATGCTGATCTCGACCTTGCTCGCGGTGGTCGACCCCCTGCCGAAGCTGTTCCCTGCGCTGGCGCGTCGGATGATCGCGCTCGGGCACCAGCTGCGCGCCGAGGTCAGAGCTGCGCTCGGGCCGGACGGCGTGATGCTGTATCCCTCGTACACCCAGACGGCGCCGCTGCACGGCCAGCCAGTGAAGTGGGCGGCGCGCCTGCACATGCCGTGGTCCTACCTGGGAATCATCAACGTGCTCGAGCTTCCCTCGACCCAGGTCCCCGCGGGGCTGGGCGCCGGCGGCCTGCCGCTCGGGTTCCAGGTCATCTCCGGGCATGGCAACGACCCCGTGACGATCGCGATCGCCCAGCACCTCGAGCGCGCGCTCGGCGGCTGGCGACCCCCACCGCTGTTCTCTTCCTGAAACCGCGGACCCGACGCCGTTCATCTTCACGCGGCCGAGGCAAAGGCCGTCGCCCGACCTGCTCGGGATGAACTGCGGCTACGAGCAGAGCCGAAGCAGCTGCGCTTCGTACGTCTGGGCGCACTTCGGCCCGATGCCGCTGACGTCGCGCAGCGCCTGGGCGGTGCGGGGGCGCGCCTGGGCGAGGGCGACCAGCGCCCGGTTGGTGAGGATCCGGAACGCCGGGACCCGGCGCCGACGCGCTTCTTCGAGCCGCCAGCTGCGCAAGCTCGCCACCAGCGCCGCGCTCGCTCCGGTTGACGGCAGCGCCACCGCCGGCGTGCGGCTGCCCTTCTCCCGTCGACGGCGGGCCGGGCGCCCGGCGGACTTCGACCGGCCCTTGGCGACCACGACCTCGGACGGCAGCAACACCTCGCGGACGCTCGCGCCAGGCGCGGCGAACAGGCGGTGGAACGCGATCTGCCGGCCCTCTTTCTCGAACGCGTCGTCCTCGACGCGGACCTGGCCGGCGCGGACCAGCCCGCCGAGCAGGCGCTCGAAGCGGTTGCGAACCCCTGGGTTCTCACCGAGCAGCTCACGGCACAGGCGCCCGCTCGCCAACCCCGGCTGGGCCACGACGCGCTGGAGCAGTTGCTCGAGCAACCCGCGCTCCATCGCGGTCGGGACTTCGAAGCTCGCGCCGATGCAGTCCCGCGGCGCGCAGACGTCGCACTTGCCGCAGGGCGCTCCGGAGTCCTCGCGGTCACCGAAGTGCCGCACCAGCGCCACCATCCGGCACCGATGGCCCTCGGCGAACCCGGCGACGAGCGCGAGCTGTTCGACCCGGCGGGCGCGCTGCGCGGCGTAGGGCTCCGCCCACCCGTCGTGCCCGGCGACCAGCTGCTCCTCCGCCACGCCCTTCACCCCGCCGTGGATCCACAGCTTCTCCAGCGCCTTCTCGAAGGTGTCGATCTTCACCCGGGTGCGCTTGCGCAGCGCCTCGGAGCCCTGGGGCACGTCGTCGAGCGCGCGGGAGAGCTTGTGCAGCACCTTCTCGTCGGGGTAGTCGCGCTCGAGGAAGAACTCGTGCGTCTTCCGGTCGGCGAAGTGGTGCATCAGCACCGCGCGCGAGGGCCTTCCGTCGCGGCCGGCGCGGCCGATCTCCTGGTAGTACGACTCGATGCTCCCGGGCAGGGCGAGGTGCACCACGGTGCGGATGTCCGCCTTGTCGATGCCCATTCCGAAGGCGACGGTGGCGACGACGACGTCCAGCTCGCCGCCGAGGAACGCGGACTGCACTTCGTCGCGGACCTTCGTCGAGAGCCCCGCGTGGTACGGCTGTACCCGGTGGTCGGCCGAGAGCTCTTCCGCGACTGCCTCGGCTGACTTCCGCGTCGGGGCGTAGACGATCGCCGGCAGGCGGCCTGGCCCCGCGAGCCAGTGCCGGGTTCGAGCGGCGCGTTCCCGAGGCGGAACCTCGAGCGCCTCGAGCGCGAGGTTGTCGCGCCGGAAGCCGTGGATGAAGCGCTTCGCGGTGCCGGCCAGCCGGAGCTGGTCGACGATGTCCTCTTGCACGATCGGCGTCGCCGTCGCGGTGAGGGCGACGATCGGCGCCGGGCGCAGCAGCGGCAGCCGCTCGCGCAGCAGCCGGTAGTCGGGGCGGAAGTCGTGGCCCCACTGCGAGATGCAGTGCGCCTCGTCGATCGCCAGCAGCGCCAGCTTCCGCTGCGCCAACAGCTGGGGGAAGCCTTCGACGCCGAGCCGCTCGGGAGCGATGAAGAGGTAGTCGAGCGTCCCGTCGAGGTAGGCGGCGCACACCGCCCGCGACTGCACCCGGCTCCGGCCAGAATGGATCCGCTCGGCGCGCAGCCCCAGCGACTGCAGCCGCGCCACCTGGTCCTCCATCAGCGCGATCAGCGGGCTCACCACCAACGTCGTGCCACCGCGGGCGAGGCCGGGAAGCTGGTAGCACAGCGACTTGCCCGCGCCGGTCGGCATCACCAGCAGCACGTCGCTGCCCGCCGCGGCTGCGACGCAGACCGCTTGCTGGTGCGGACGGAACGACGAGAAGCCGAAGCGCTGGTGGAGCAGGGCGCTCAGCTCACCGGTCAGAGGCGCCGCTGGGGCTCGGACCGGGGGGTGATCGTCAGGACGCAGTGGATTCCGCACCTCTGGGCGATCACCCCCGGGCGCCGCGGGTCTCCCGTGCGTCGCGTACGTCGCAGGCGTCCGTGGTGCGTCGGTGCGATGCGTCGCAGGCGCACGCTGGGCCGCGTCGGCGCTGTAGGCCGACGGCGTCCTCTGTGCTGCGCCGGTGCGATGCGTCGCGGACGCCCGCTGTGCCGCGTCGGCGCCATCTGTCGCCAACGTCACCGGTGCCGCGCCGATGCCGCGCACCGGCGGCGCCCTCCGGCCGGCGTCGAGGCCAGGCGCCGTCCCCTCGGCACTTCGACGTGCTGCACCGGCGCTGCGTGAAACCGCGGACTGTGCCGCTTCGCCGTTGCGCTCCCGTGGGACCGCGGTCTGGTCAGGATTCTTTGCGGAATTCGCCAAGGACCCTGACCAGACCGCTCCGGAGCGCCCGGCTGGGGGCGCGGCCGGCGCGAAGCTCAGCGCCAGCTGGTCCCGGTGCGGCGTCGGCCCGCGTCGGCCCCCGCCGGGCGGCGCGGTTCCACCGGGCAGCGGCGGCAGCCTCGGGGGCACTCGGCCGACCACCGCCTCGACGTACTTCTCGACGCCGCGGATGAACTCGGAGAGCGCTCCCTCTCCACGGGAGATCCGCCCCAGGCGCGCCTCCCATTCCCCGGTCATCGCCGCGCTCTTCACCTCGGCGTCGACGACGGCGATCAACCCCACGCCGCGGTCGGTGGCCTGCAGCGACTTCCCCTCGCGGGCGACGTACCCGCGGGTGAGCAGCGTCTCGATGATGCTCGCCCGGGTGGCCGGGGTCCCCAGCCCGCTGTCCTTCATCGCGTCCGACAGCTCCTTCTCGTCGAGCGTCTTCCCCGCGGTCTCCATCGCGGTGAGCAGCGTGGCGTCCGTGAGCCGTGGTGGTGGCCGCGTCCGTCGCGGCAGCGCCTTGGCGTCGAGCACCTGCTGCGGCTGATCGCGCACCAGCCCCGAGGGGAGCATCGCCTCGTCGCCGTCGCCGTCTCGCGGGGGCCGGGCCTCCCCGACGTCGAGGGCCTTCCAGCCCAGCTGCTCAATCGCCGTCCCGTGGCTGCGGAAGTGGTCCACCTTCCCGCCGGGGACCCGCTCGTGGACCTGGGTCACCACCACCGTCGAGGCCCAGACGAAGTCCGCCTGCCACGCTTGCAGCAGCCGCCGGCAGACGAGGCCGTAGATCTTCTGCTCGCCGTCGCTGAGCGACAGCCCGGTGGCGGGCACGGCGGTGGGGATGATCGCGTGGTGGTCGGTGACGCGGGTGTCGTCGACGAAGCGCCGCGACAGGGGGCGGGCGCCGGTGCCCTCGGAGAGCTTCGACTCGAACGGCGCGCGGATCGCCGCCACCACCGGGCCGATCGCTGTCGCGGCATCGGTGGAGAGGTGCCGGCTGTCGGTCCGCGGGTAGCTGAGCAGCTTGTGCCGCTCGTACAGCGTCTGGGCGAGGTCGAGGGTCTGCTGGGCCGAGAACCCATACAGACGGTTGGCGTGGCGCTGCAGTTCGGTGAGGTCGTAGAGCAGCGGCGGCGGCAGCTTCTTCGTCTGCGAGAGCACCGAGCCGATGCGCGCCTCGCCGGTCAGCGCCCTTTCGACCACCGCCTTCGCCTCGTCGCCCTGCGGCGGAAGCCGGCTCGGGTGGGGGACCTTCTCGTTGCGGAACCAGGTGCCGGGGTACGCGGCGCCCTCGCGCGGAGAGAAGGTCGCCACCACCTCGAGGTAGTCCTCGGGGACGAAGTCGCGGATTTGCAGCTCGCGCTCCACGAGCATCGCCAGGGTCGGGGTCTGCACCCGCCCGACTGACAGCGCGCCGTCGAGCGCGAGGCCGTAGGCGCGGGAGAGGTTCATGCCCACCAGCCAGTCGGCGCGGCTGCGGCCGAGCGCGGCGTCGGCGAGGCGATCGAAGTCCGAGGCGGGGCGCAGCTTCTGAAACCCGTCGCGGATCGCGGCCTCGGTCAGCGAGGAGATCCACAGCCGCCGCACCGGGCGCCGGCAGCCGGCGGCCTCGTAGATCAACCGGAAGATCAGCTCGCCCTCGCGCCCGGCGTCGGTGGCGCAAATCACCGACTCGACCGCGGGGTCGTTGAGCACCTTGCGCACCACCTCGAACTGGGTGCGGGTGGCGTCGAAGACGGTCAGCGGCCAGCGTTCGGGGAGCATCGGCAGCTCTTCGCGCCGCCACCGCTTCCACTGGGGACGGATGCCTTCCGGCTCGGCGAGGCCGACGAGGTGGCCGATCGCCCAGGTCACCACATACCCGTTGCCGCTGAGCAGCCCTTCGCCCCGGCGGGTGGCGCCCAGCACCGCCGCGAGATCGCGGCCGACGGAGGGCTTCTCTGCCACGACGGCGATGGTCATGCGCAGCCCTCACATAGCGCACAGGGGTGACACTTTCGCCGCTCGTTCGTGTGCCAAACGGAAGGGGCTGTTGTGGCCGAGGGCGTTATGATCTGAGCGTGGCGCGGTCTCGGAAGCAGCCAGTGCGTTTCGTCTTGCCGCCGTCTGTGGGCTCCCGCGAAGCGCGTGAAAGGGCCGAGGGCCTCGACACCCACCTGAGCCAGGCGCTCGGCCTGCCGGTCGAGCTGTCGGTGGCCGCCGATTACCTGCAGCTGGCTGCGGCGCTGCGGCGCGGCGAGTGCGACGCCGCCTGGGCGCCGCCGTTCGTGTGTGCGCGCATCGAGACGGCGGGGCTCAAGGTGTTGGTCCGCGGAATGCGCGACGGCCGCTCGACCTACCGCGCCGCGCTCGTCTGCCGCGCCGGAGCTGACCTGACCCTCGAGACCCTCGGCGGAGCGACCGCTTCCTGGGTCGACCCCGACTCGGTGGGCGGCTACCTGCTGGTCGCGGCGCTCTTCAAGGCGAAGGGCCTCGACTTCTGGAAGACGTTTCGCGAGCAGCGCTTCGCTGGCTCGTACCTCGAAGGACTCAAGGCGGTGGTGAAGGGGGAGGCGCACGTCACCAGCGTCTTCGCTGCACCGGGCAAGCCCACCGCGGGGATCGCGACGACGGGCGTGGCGGAGATCGCTCCGAAGCTGCTCTCGAAGCTCGCGGTCGTGACCTTCACCGAGGAGTCCCCCAACGACGGCATCGCAGCGTCGAGCTCCGCGGACCCGAGGACGGTGGTCGCGCTGTGCAACGCGCTGTTGAAGATGAACGAGACGCCCGAGGGGCTCGCCTTGCTGCGCCGCGCCTTCCGACTCGATGGCTTCGAGCCGGCGCCCGCGGATGGCTACCGGGTGCTCTACCACGCCGCGATCGCTTCGTTCTAACCGGGCTAAGGGACGTAGCTGTTGGCGGCGTCAGAGATGAACACCGAGCCGAGGACCCGCTGCAGCCGTGCGAAGTAGGCGGCGCTCACCGGCTGGACGTTGGCGAGCACCTTCGCCAGCACGTCGGCTTCGATCTGCGCGCGGCTGGCGGCGGGCCACAGATCGGGCTGGGTCGCGTCGAGGGCCCGTTGGGCGCAGACTGAATCGATCGCTGTGATGAACGCGGTGCGCGCCGCGCCCCGCCCGCGGTTGAGCTCCATGTCGAGGAAGGAGGTGACGGCGCGCTCGGAGGTCCAGTAGTGGCTCGCGGTCGGCCGCCCGGTGCCGAGGGCCAGGCCGAGGACGTCGAAGTGAACAGTGCGAGCCGACAACACCTCCGCGCGCTGGATCCTCGGATCCTGTCCGGCGTTGATGAAGATCTGGTTGTAGAGCGTCGTCGTCCCGACCTTGTCCCAGACCGCCTTGCCATGGAGCGTGCTGCCGTCGCCGAGCAGCAGCGACACATCGAGCGTCGCTTTCTGCCCGGTGGCGTCGAGGCCGTAGCGCCCCAACGCCCAGTAAAAGGACTCTGGGTCGAGGCCCTTCATCAGCGCCAGAGCGTTGCCCAGCTCGTCGTCGGAAGGGTTGTAAATGAGCGCGCGGTACGAGCCAATCAGCTGGTACGCGCCCCAGGTGTAGTTACCGGCGTCGTAGGAATTGACGGCGTCGAACGGTCCCTCGTTGCGGCTGATGACGCCGATGACGCGCCGCTGCGACGGGCTGCTGTCCTTCGAGCAGACCCAGTCGAGGTGGGCGGGTGAGCCCTGGCGGATGCTGGTGCCCTCGACGCCGTCTCCCCAGGCGAAGCCGACGCGGCCCATGTAAGTGCCGGTCTTGTCGCCCTGCCCGGCGATGACCTGCACCGTGGCGAGGTTGGCGACGACCTCGGCGAGGGGCGGCACGGCCCAGGTCGCGGGCGGCGCGGGGTAGACGCGTATCAGCGCGCGCGCGGCGAGGTCGGCCTTCGTCTCGAGCGTCGACCGGGTGAGGGCGTCGGCGGTGTTCGAGGCGGCGAGGGTGTTGGCCAGCTGAAAGGTGTTGAGCAGCGAGAGCGTCGACGGCCCGAAGTCTCCGTCTTCGTCGAGGTTCTTGCCGGTGGCGAGCTTGAGCTCGAACTGCAACTGCCCGACGGACAGGCCCTTCTCGCCCTTGGTCACGTCGGAGGCGATCAACGGGGGCGCGGTGAAGAAGTCGAAGCCCGCGTCGCCGGTCGGACCGCCGTCGACGGCGCCGGCGTCGAGGGGTCCGGCGTCGAAGCCCCCGCCATCGGAGCCCGGGTCGATCGGGCCGGCGTCAACCCTGGGCCCGGCGTCCGGATGGTTGCCGGCGTCGAGCTCCCCGCCGTCGATCGGCCCGGGCGGGAGTCCGCCACAGGCGGCGGTCAACAAGAGGGCGAAGGTGAGGGAGCGCATCGAGGGTCCACGTTCTCGCCGATTCATGGCGGGCGATCCACCCGGGCTGGCGTCAGCGTCGCAGCGCGGCGTCGATCTGAGCGACGGCGTCGGGGCCGAAGTCGGCGAGCACCATTCGCCGGCAGCGCTCGCCGTCCTCGTCGCGCGCGATCCAGGCCTGAGCGGTACAGCGGGACTCGCTGTTCGGTCCGTGCGGATCGTCGCAGCTCTCGGAGCAGATGACGCCGTCGCTGGATGCCGACGCGAACCTGGAGATCCCGTCCTGCGTGTGCTTCCAGTCGAGCGCCATCACAGGCCCGACTCTCTCACGACCCGTCCGGCATACGTCATCGGGATGACGGTCATCGGGAGGACCTCCCGTTGCCCGATTACCGGCGCGAGGGCGGGCGCGTACCTTGCTCATCGTCGAACAACCAACGGAGCAACGCCATGAAGACCGTCACCTCGCACCGCCGCACCCGCCGTGGACAGGGAATGACCGAGTACATCCTCATCGTCGGCCTGATCGCGATCGCGTCGATCGGCATCATCAGCCTCTACGGCGACAACATCCGCCGGCTGTTCGCGATGGCCGCCGACGCCGTGGCGGGCAACGACAACGTCGCCCAGGCGAACACCGTCGGGGCGGTCGCGAGCGCCAATCTGCTCAAGAAGAACCAGGGGAACTTCGCCCTCAACAACTCCTACTGAGTCGCCAGGGTTTCATCGACTGTCACCCGCGGGTGACGTCGTCGAACAGGTCACCCGACCTGCCCAGGTGCTTGGGTTTCACACGGGGGAAAACGCCAATCCGGTTTGCTTTTGAGCCGATTTCTCCTCTGAACCCCGGCAGTGGCCCGCGGATTGCGATGCGGCGGCGTGCGGCGGACGCGAGGGAACGCGGTCCCGCTGCTCGCAGCCGGAGAGCGCACATCCATGGTTCGAGTTTCGATCGCCGCCGTCGCCGCAGGCCTGCTCCTCTCACTGTCGGGTTGTGAAGCCGCCGACACCGACGAAGACGTCGGCTCGCTCTCTTCGGAGCTCTCCAGCGGGGTGCCGATCGGCTCGACGCTGGCGACCACGGGCGCGCTCAACCTCCGCAAGGGCGCCGGGACGGGCTTCACCATCCTCAAGGTGATGCCCTTGGGCTCGCGCGTGGTGACGATCAACCGCACCACCTCGCTCAACGGCTTCTTCAACGTCAGCTTCAACGGCGTCACCGGTTGGGCGTCGGGCAACTACCTCAAGTTGGTGGCGACGCACGTGACTCCGCCGGTCGTGGATGCGGGGACGCCGCCGGCGGTCGATGCGGGAACCCCGGGGCCTGGCGCCTGGACGCCCGCCGCGAAGGGCCTGTGGATCTGGTACTTCGCGTACACCGGCTACAGCGCGGCGCAGGCTGCGGCGAAGGCGCAGGGCGACGGGGTCGGCTACGTGCTGATCAAGAGCGGACAGGACGGCAGCTTCTGGGACACCCGCTACAACGCCGCGACGCTGGCGGAGTTCACCTCGCGCGGCATCAAGGTCTTCGCCTGGCCGTACATCACGCCGAACAACGTCAGCGCTTCGATCGACGCGGTGGCGAGGGCGGCGGCGGTGCCGGGCACCAGCGGCGTGGTGCTCGACGTGGAGATCGAGTTCGAGGGCAACTTCGCCACCCAGGCTCGGACGCTGTGCCAGGGGATCCGGGCGAAGGCGCCGGGCGTTTGGCTCGGCTACACGTCCTTCGGCTGGGTCGGCTACCACGCGTCGCTGCCGTTCAAGACCTTCGACCAGTACTGCGGCGACGGCTTCTTTCCCCAGGTCTACTGGAGCGATCGCGGCGTCAGCTGGAGCTCCGGCTACAACCAGGCGAAGCAGCAGATCGCCGCTGCCGGGCTCAACGCGCCGGTGTGGATGATCCAGTCGAACGACAACACCCCGAGCGGCGCTGCGCCGAGCACCGCCGACCTCAACGCGTTCTACACGGCGTCAGGGACCTACGCCTCGCTGTGGGAGTTTCCCAGCGCGGGGTCGGCGGCGAAGGTGGCGCAGCTGGCCGACCTCCACTGGGCGAACTGATGAAGGCCCGGCTCGCCATCGCCGCGGCCCTCGGCGTCCTCGCGCTCGCCGTCTGGGTGATGGGGAGCAGCCCGGCCGCGGCGGATCCCGCTCCGGTCAAGCTTCAGCCCGTCGCGCAGCCCGAGCCCACGGCAGCGCTCGAGCCCACCCTCATCGCCCTGCCTCCGCCCCAACCGGTGGCGCCGGTGCTCGCCGCCCGGGCGCTCGCCTCGGCACAGACGACGGTGCAGTCGCAGCTGAGCCTGCTGGGCGACAACCAGTACGACCTGTTCGTCCAGACGTTCGCCGAGCAGGTCCGGCCGAGCATCACCCGCGAGGCCTTCGACGCCTGCCGGGTGCGGATCAACCAGGTCCCGGTGCTGCCGGACTGGGAAGTCGCGGAGCCGAGCACCCACGAGGGCCGGCGGGTGCTGGCGGTGAGCATGTTCGGCAAGTCGTTGACCGAGTTCGAAGAGGTCGACGGCCGCTGGCTCGCCGGATCGCCGTGGTGCGTGCCGGTCGGGCTGCCCTGACCGGTCAGATGTGCCCGTCGACGGTGTAGCTCGGGTTTCCCCGGGTCGCCGCGCTGCAGGTCTTCTTCACCGTGATCGTGATCGTGGTGCCGCCGCTGTACGAGCCGCTGCCCGAGCTGGCGGTGCACTTGCCGGTCGCGTCGGTCTGGCAGGTGTGCGTGCCTTTGTCGGTGACCACGCTCAGCTGGTAGCAGGCGGGTGAGCTGGCGCCGGTCACCGCGAGCGCGATCGAGATGTCGTTGACGCAGAAGGTTCCGCCGCTGGCGTCGACGTTGAAGAGGTCGGGCGCCGAGCCGCTGGCGGTGTCGAACCCGGTGACCGCGGGGGTCGCGTGGGAGCGGCCGTCGCTGGGCATGATGCCCGCGCCGACCACGGTGTGCCCGTTGCCGTCGCTGCAGCTGACGGTGCCCAGGCCGATCGCGCCCAGCGCGACGTGATTGCCCAGGGGTTTGTCGACGACCTCGCAGCCGTTGGCGGCGGAGTTGTCGACGTCGTAGTGCTCACCCTGGCAGGAGAAGGTGCACGCCGGGCTGACGCAGGAGACGTTGACGTTGGCGAGCGCGCTGCCCGGGCAAACCGTGGAGCAGCTGCCGCAGTGGTCGACGGTGGTGACCGCCGACGCGCAGGGGTTCTCGGTGCAGCCGGAGTGGTCCGGATCGCCGCAGGCGAGCTTGCACTGAGGCTGCGGCGCGCTGCACAGGTCGTAGCGGCTCTTGCTGATGCAGAAGCGCTGGCCGGTGCAGGAACCGGCGTCGGTGGTGGTGGTGCAAGGCTGCGCGCCGCCGAGGATGTCGCAGAAGCCGCCGAGCGAGTCCTGGCACGCGGCCCCGGTGGGCGTGCAGAGCATCCGGCCCACGCCCTTCACCATCACCGCGGTGCACGAGTAGTCGGACGGACACGCCGCGGCGCCGGAGAGCGCGCAGTCGACGTGGCAGGAACGATTCGGATCGCCCGGCGTCGCGGTGCAGACCCCGGAGGATCCGCCGCAGTCGGCGTCGGTCGCGCAGGCGAGGCAGTGCGCCGGGCTGCGCGGCACGCAGGAGCCCCCGGTTCCGCCGTCGCCGACCGGCTCGCAGAAGGTGTTGGCGACAGCGGCGCAGTCGCTGTGTTGGGTGCAAGCCGCGGCGCAGGTGCGGGGCAGGCCGGGGAAGCTGCTGCGGCACACGCCCCCCGGGCACTGACTGTCGAGGGTGCAGGGCTGCTGGCCCGCGTCCACGCCTGCTCCGCCCGTCCCCCCGCCTCCCGAGCCGCCTCCGGTACCGGTCCCTCCTGCCTGTCCTCCGCCCGAGCCGCCTCCGACGGACTGACCGCCGCCGGTTCCTCCCTTGCCGCCTCCGGACGCGCCGCCGCCGGTTCCGCCGTCGGTGGCCGAGCCGCTGCCACACCCAGCGAGCAGACCGGCCGCGACGAGCAGGAGTGTCAGACGCATCAGACCGATGCTAGCCCAACCCCGCACCCGCTCACCGCAGGAGCACCGCCGCGACCTTCTGGGCGAGCGCTTGTTTCTCCGCGCGGAGCTGCTCGACCTTCTCCATCAGCTCTCGCTGCTGCGCCTTCTTGCTCTGCAAGTAGATCGCCGCCCGGTTGAGCTCGTCCTGCGCGAGGCGCCGGCGGGCCGCGAACGCGTCTCGTTCTCGCTCCGCAAGCTTCTCGCGCGTCTCGGCGAGCTCCTTCGTGACTGCCTGGATCGCTTCGTCGAGCTCGTCCATCAGTGGCCCTTGCAGGTCGCGATCACGAAGATCAGCGCGTAGCCAATCGCCGCGGCCACAGGCAACGCGACCTTCACGAAGCCCAACGGGTCCAGGTAGCGGTCTCGACGCGACTTGCCGAGCGCGAGCACCTTGTCTTCTTCCAGCGACCGCCGCGCCCCTTCGATCTCGAGACGGAGCTTTTCCAGCGTGAGCTTGAGCCCGGCGACGCGGGCGCCGGTCGCCTTCGCCTCTTCGACCGCCAGGGCCATCTGCGCCTCGAGCTCGACCAACGACTCCGGGGCAGGGGGCTCGGGCTGGGCCAGCGCCTCGCGGGCCTCGCGCAGCTGGGTCTGCAGCAGCTCGAGGTGCGCCCGCCGTTCTCGATCCGACGACTCCGGGGCGTGCTCCGCGCGTTCCATCGGCGACGGACGTTAGACCAGGGAACCGTTCAGGCCGCGTCGTTCTGGGCGCGGAGGAACCTCTCGGCCTTGGCGCTCGGACGGTCGCCGCTGGCTTCGTGTTTTCAGAAGCGGCCGTGGTTAGCTGTGCCCCCGTGCTCGCGCCGCTGCTCGTCGCACCCCTTCTGCTCGTGCTTGCGGGGCCGGTACGGCCGCTGAAGTTTTCGGCCGAACGCGCAGACGGCAGCGCGGCGTGCCCGGACGAGGCTTCGCTGCGCAGCTCGGTCGTCTCGCGCCTCGGGTTCGATCCCTTCGAACCGTCAGCGGCCGCGGCGCTGCAGGTGGTGATCGCGCCTCACGCCCCTGGGCATCACGCGGAGATCGCGCTGCTCGACGAGGCCGGTCGCCGAATGGGGCGGCAGCTGGCTGGCGTACGCCCCGACTGTTCGGATCTCGCCGAGGCGCTGGCGCTTTCCTTGAGCGTGGCGGTCGAGGCCTTCGTCGCGACGCCCGCCCCCGAGCCGGCACCCCTCGTCGCTCCGACGCCCGCTCCGCCCTCGCCAGCTCCGACGGTGGTCCTCGAGAGGACGCCGACCTGGATCCCCCGGGCGCTGCTGCGCGGAGCCGTCGCCATCGGGGCCGCGCCCACCACCGCCGGCGTTCTCGGGATCTCCGCGGGCGCCAGCCGCGGCCACTTCACTGGCCTGGTGGAACTGCGCTTCCAGATTCCGTCGGGGGTGTCCGTGGAGACGGGGCGCATCGACGTCGCGGCGCTCTCGGTCGAGCTGCTGCCGTGCTTCGAGGTGGGGCCGCTGCGCGTGTGTGCGTTGGGTTCAGCGGGCGCGTTCTTCAGCTGGGCGACGGGCCTCTCGCAGGCCCGATCGGCGGTGAATCCGCTGGCTGCCCTGGGCGGGCGGGTCGAGGTCACGACGCCGCTGTGGTGGCGGTTGCGGTTGTCGGCCTACGCCGAGGTGCGGGGCAGCATCGCGCGTTCGGCCCTGAGGGTGGGCACGGCCGAGATCTGGGCGGCTCCGCCGGTGTCCGGAGCCGTCGGGGTCGCCGTCGCCACCCAGTGGCCTGTGACGGATTCGCCGTGACCCGACAAATGGACGGGGTGAGGCTCTCCTCCGCCGAAGCCTTCAAGCAGATGTACCGGGAACAGCTGGGTTTTGTGCTCGCGACCCTGCAGCGGTTGGGGGCGCCCACCGCCCAGGTCGAGGACCTCTGCCACGACGTCTTCATGGCGGCTTTCCGCAAGCGCGACGACTACGACCCCGAGCGCCCGCTGAAGCCGTGGCTCTTCGGGTTTGCGTACCGGCTGATGCTGAACGTGCGGCGCAAGGCGCCAATCGCTGGCGACGACGCGGCGTTTGCAACCCTGGCGGATCGCACCGCCGGGCCCGAAGAATTGATCTCGCGCGGCGAAGCGAAGACCGAGCTCGCCCGTGCGATCGAAGGTCTCGAGCCCGACCGCCGCGCCGTCTTTCTTCTGCACGACGTCGAAGGCGAGGCGGCGCCCGAGATCGCCCGCGTCCTCGAGATTCCGTTGAACACCGCCTATTCACGTTTGAGGTTGGCGAGGGCGGACGTGATGAAGGCGACCGTACGCTTCAGAGAGGGTACTCCATGAGCATCGAACCGTTGCCAGGTGAGCTGAGCGCGCTGATCGCGGGCGAGCCCCCTCCACGCGTTCCGCCGGAGCTCGAGGCGCGGTTGCTGGCGCGCCTCGACGCGTCGGTGGCCGTGGCGGTGGCCGATGCCGGGGGCGCTCCGGCGCATGCAGCGGGCTCTGGGGTGGCGACCCAGGTCGGCTTCGGCGTCGCGGTCTTCGCCGCGGGGGTGATCGTCGGAGCGGTGCTGCACGCGCAGCTCGCGCAGCCGACGGTGGTGATTTCTCCGCCGACGTCGCCGCCGACCGTCGTCGCGGTGGTGGAAAAGCAGCAGGTCGAGCGCGAGGCGGAGCCGCCCCCCACGCGGCCGACGCCCGCGCCGAACGTCGCGTCGCCGAAGAAACCAAAGGAGGTGGCGGTGGCCGTGTCGACCCTCGAAGAGGAGCGGCGGCTGCTCGAGCCCGCGCGCACGGCGCTCGGGCGGGGGATGGCGAGCCAGGCACTCGAGTTGGTCGAAAAGCACGCGGCGCAGTTCCCGAGGGGCGAGCTCGCGGAGGAGCGCGAGGCGCTTTGGGTTCAGGCGTTGTCGGTGTCCGGTGACGCTGCGTCGGCGCGCGACAGGGCGGCGCGCTTCAAGGCCCAGTGGCCAGAGAGCCTGTTTCTACCGGTGGTTGAGCGCTCGGCCGGTAAGTGAGCGGCCACCTGGTTTGACGCGCGGGCGGGGAATCGGTCATGAGCCGTGACGGATTCGATGGCCGCCCACAAACACGGCTCACCATGATGCGAACCATTCCCTCCTCGCTGTTGCTGTCTCTCACGCTCTCGGGCTGCGTCTTCACCGAGACGCTCGCCGACGGCGGCTTGAACAACGGCTGCACTTTTAGCTGTCAGCAGGCGGGCGTCACCTGCGGGAGCGCGATCGCGTGCGGAACGGTGATCACCTGCGGCGCGCCATGCGGAGTTGATGGCGGAGCCGGCGGCGGCGCGGGAGCCGGCGGCG
>JAYVRT010000105.1:0-2520 GCA_043776025.1 Archangiaceae bacterium
CCTCGCCGGCCAGGCGCGGTTGCAGGCCAACGTCGCCGATGTGATGTTCGGCGTCGCCGTCGCTGCCGCCGGGGTCTCGATCTTCTTCCTCGCCACCGGCTACTCCGGCGACAGCGAGGGCGGCGACGACGAATCCTCCGGGCTGCTGCTCGCCCCCACCCGCGACGGCGCGCTCGTCGGCGTTCACGGGAGCTTCTGACCCATGACCCGCTCCGCACTGATCGCCTTCTGCCTTGCCGCCATCGCCGGCTGTTCCCTGTCGCTCGGCCTCAACGGCGACTCCAACCGGCCGTGCCTCAACGGCAAGTGCCTCGACAAGTTCGTCTGCTTCAAGGACGTCTGCGTCCCCGGGAGCGGGGCGGAGTGCACCACCTCCAATGACTGCCCCTCGGGCACTTGCGTCGATGGCGGCTGCCAGCTGCCGCCCTGCGCGGACATGAAGAAGAACTACCGCGAGACCGACGTCGACTGTGGCGGCGGCTTCTGCGGCACCTGCAAGGACGGCAAGCGCTGCGGTTTCGGCAGCGACTGCGGCTCGAAGGTCTGCGGCGCTCCCTCCGACGGTGGCGTCGACGGCGGATCGTCCGACGCCGGCAGCGCGGATGCGGGCGCCGACGGCGGCGCGATCACTTTCTGCCTCGCGCCCACCTGCGGCGACAGCGAGCTCAACGGCAGGGAGACCGACGTCGACTGCGGCGGCGACGGCGGCTGCCCCCGCTGCGCCGACGGCAAGGCCTGCGCCGTTGGCCCCGATTGCCTCACCGGCAGCTGCTCGGGTATCTGCCAGCCGGGCGCCTGCATCGACCTGGTGAAGAACGGCGTCGAGACCGACGTGGACTGTGGCGGGCCCTGTAAGAAGTGCATCGACGGCAAGGGCTGCCTGCTCGGCAAAGACTGCGTCTCCGGCGTCTGCACCGCGGGGATCCTCAAGTGCGCGGTGTCGACCTGCGCCGACACGGTGAAGAACGGCGCCGAGTCGGACACCGACTGCGGTGGCGGCTCCTGCGGCGGCTGCGCCGACACCCGGGTCTGCGCCGCCGGCACCGACTGCGCCAACGGCGTCTGCCAGAACGCCACCTGCCGGCCGGCCCACTGCAACAACGGCACGAAGGACGTCGACGAGTCGGACAAGGACTGCGGCGGCCCCTGCCAGAAGTGCGGGCTGGCGAAGAGCTGCGGCAAGGACGGTGATTGCGACAGCAACAACTGCTTCTCCGGGTACTGCATCCCCTGACCCTTTGGCGACCCCCGAGACCCTCTGCCCGAAGTGCGGCTTCACGCCGATCCCCGACCGGGCCGAGGTCTGCCCGAAGTGTGCCGAGGTGTTCTCGTTCAACCCGCTCTACAAGGCGGCGCAGCGGAAGATGATCGGCAAGTACGAGGCGCTCGAGGTGACGGCCACTTTGCGCGGCGGCCTCACCGGGGCGGTCTCCGCCAACCCGGGCCCGGCGGCGGCGGTGCTCGCGCTCGGCGCGGTGCTCTGGCTGATCCGCGGTGCGGGGCTGCTGGTGGATCTGCGCGAGCCTTCGTGGGTCTTCTGGGTCGCCGGCCTGCAGCTCGGCGCCGCCACTTTCTTGATGGCGAACCTCGGGCCCGCCAGCCTGATGGCGCAGTTCGCCGGGGCGGTGCAGATCGCCGCCTCGTTCTTCGTCACCAGCGACCAGCCGCTGGCGCTCCACACGCTGTTGTCAGCGCTCGTCGGCGCGGTGGTGATCGCGATGACCGTTGGCGAACCGTCGGCCGCCCGTCGCAGCGCGGGCCTCGCCGTGGGCGGGATCGCTGGCCTCGCAGCGATCGCCGCGCTCGCCTGGGCCACCGCCGCGCCCCCGGCTCCGCCCGAGGTGATCGGCGATCTGCGCATCGGCTACCAGCTCGTCGTGCCCCCCGGCTGGAGCAAGCTCTCCGCCGAAGAGCTCGCCCCGCACCTGCCGCTGCCCAACGACGATCTCGACCACAAGTTCGTCGGCTTCGGCAGCAAGGCCGAACGCGCCTTCGGGTTGCTCACCGTCGCCGGCGGCGACGACTTCGAGCTGCTGCCGGCCTGCGAGGAACACCTCAAGCGCCTCGGCTCCTTGAGCGACCCGGTTCCGCTCGCCTTCACCGCCCCCGAGGGCCTGGGCTCGCAGTCGCTGGTCTTTGCGCTGCGCACCGCCTCGGGCGCGCTCGGGCGGCTGGGCTGTGGCCGGGTCGGCAAGCGCTTCGTCGCGCTCGCGGTGCTGGTCGCGGATCCCACCCCGGGGCCGGGTGAAGCGGCGTTCGCGAAGATCGGCTCGCTGCTCACGGTCCGCTGATCGGCTTCACCACCGTCTGAACCCCGAAGCGCAGCGACTGGAGCCCGAGGACGACCTCCCGGAGGAAGTTCACCAGGGCGAAGACGAACAGCCCGAGCGCGAGGATGAAGAGCACCGCTACCACCTGGCCGAGGTTCTTCTGAAACAGGTAGCCGAAGAAGGCGACCATGATCAGCAGACACACCGCCAGCGCCGAGCCGACCGCGGTCGTCAGCGCCAGGTAGGTGAG
>JAYVRT010000106.1:0-8289 GCA_043776025.1 Archangiaceae bacterium
GGCGAACCAGTACTGCAGCGTCAACACCTGCGTCGCGAAGCTGGGGAACGGGACCGCCTGCCTCACCAACGTCGAGTGCTCCTCGAACTTCTGTGTCGACGGGTTCTGCTGTAACGGCGCCTGCGCCGGGACCTGCGACGTCTGCTCAATCGCCCTCGGAGCGTCGGCCGACGGTACCTGCACCTTCCTGCCCAGCACCACCCTCTGCCGCGGCGCCGACGGCGGCTGCGATCAGCCGGAGAACTGCACCGGCGCCGCGGGCGCCTGCCCCGCCGACCTCCTCGTGCCGCTGAACACCGTCTGCCGGCCCGACGCGGGTGGCTGCGACATCGCCGAGGTCTGTGACGGCGTGAGCAACCTCTGCCCACCGAACACGTTCCTCGCCGCGGCCACGGTGTGTCACCCGTCTGCTGGAGGGTGCGATCCCGCCGAGACCTGCAGCGGCAACGACGCGGGCTGCCCCTCCGATCTGCTCTCACCGGTGGCGACCGTCTGCCGTCCCTCCGACGGCGGCTGCGACGTCGCCGAGGTCTGCAACGGCACCGACGCTGGCTGTCCTCCCGATTCGGTCGCCGCAGCGGCGACGGTCTGCCGCGCGAAGGACGGCGGGTGCGATCTCCCCGAGGTCTGCGACGGCACCTCGGGCGCGTGCCCAGCCGACGTCTTTGCCGCCGCGAGCACCGTCTGTCGGGGCGACGCCGGCGCGTGTGACATCACTGAGAGCTGCGACGGCCTGAGCGGCGTCTGCCCGGTCAACGCCTTCCTCCCCGGGACGGCGGTCTGTCGCGCGGATGCAGGTCTGTGCGACGTCGCCGAGAACTGCACCGGAGCGAGCGCCGCCTGCCCAGCCGACGCGTTTGTGCCCAACACCACCGTCTGCCGCGCGGCGGTGAGCACCTGCGACGTCGCCGAGAGCTGCACCGGCGCGGCCGCGGGCTGCCCGGTGGATCTCTTCCAGGCCAATGACGTCGTCTGCGACGGGGGCACCGGGATCAAGTTCGGTTGCTGTGGGGGCGCCTGCACCAACTTCACCACCGCGGCCCACTGCAGCGCCTGCGGCACGATGTGCAGCGCTGGGACGCCGAACTGCACGCCGGGCACGCTCGTCTGCGGCCCGTAGGCTGGGAACCGCGGGTCAGTGGCGGTCGGTCGCCGGCTGCCGGCTGACCTCGATCCGTCGGGCGCAGCCTTTGCCGTGAACGGCGCCCGCGGGGCTGCTGAAGATTTCGCGGGCGAGTGCGACGATCTCATCCGCGGGCTGTGGCCCAACGTGGAGCCGGACGGCGTCGAGCCCGCTGTAGGCCAGACCCTTGAGGCGGGCGGCGACCTCGGCCTGGGGTACGCCCGAAGGCACGCCGAGATGGAGCACCAGCCCCGCCGCGTCGATCGAGAACAGGGGCCAGCGCCAGAAGAAGGAATCGATGCCGACCTGGGGCGGGCGGAACCAGAGCGCCGACGGGCACCCGAAGGCGGAGACGGCTCCACCCCGGCGGCGCTTGAACTGCAGCAGTCCGCCATCGGGCGCCGCGGGGGAGGTGCCGAAGTCGAAGACCCCGTCGCCGGCGGCGACCGCATGCTCGAGCGCGCAGTGGGCGTTGAGGGTGTTGGCGTCGGACATCCGGTGTTGATCGGAGAAGACCGAGACCGGGTAGCCGAAGCGGAGCGCCTCGAAGCACCGCTGCCCGTTGCGCTCGTAGCTCTGGCCGGAGTGGGCGGCGACCGGCTGGCCGTCGAGCGAGACCACCGCGAGGTAGGAGTCCTGGGCGAGCCGCGCCAGCTCCTGTTCCGGGACGAGCTCGGCGCGGTCATCGTGCCGGGCGCGTGCGAAGGTGACCATCATCTCCCGGTGAATCCTCGTCGCGTCCTCGGCGGAGGTGACCTGGCGGACGCTGCAGCGCTCCGAGAGCCGCCTCAGCCTGCGACGCAGCTCAGGCTCGAACGAGGAGGTCGTCTCGCCCACCGTCGCACCCAGAGGGACGAGGGTTCGCAGGAGCGCCGGCACTCGCATCGCGCCCGGAATGGGCCAGGCGGAGAAGATTGCGGTCTCGGGCCGCAGCGCCGCCTCGAAGGTCATCGGAGCGACCGGCTCGGGCCAGTGCAGCCGCAGCAGGTCGGCGACGGCGGGCAGCTCGGAGGGCGGCCCGATGAACCCCACCTGGAACGGCGCCAGCGCCTCGGCGCCGATCAGCGTCGCGCGCTGGCGCCACACCGGGGCACGAAGCCTCAGTTCCGCGGGGATCCGGCGCATCGCCACGCGTTGGTCTTGTGGCACCCACGCCTTGATCACTTCACTGACGGCCGCGGGGAGCGCGATTCGCATTTCCCTGAGCAGTGCACGGACCGTTCCACGCCAGGAGGTCATCGTTTCTTCAGGCGGATGTAGAGCAGCTTCTCGACCTCGGCGACGACGTCGCCGGTCTCGTCACGGACCTGGGTGGAGAACATCGGCTCGACCTTGAGGCCCCCGGCCGCCTCCGAGCGGATCTGCTGGACGCGCACCTCGCTCACCTCGAACTGCACCGTCACCGTGCCCTTGCCCGGCTTGAGGAACTTGATCGCCGCCGATTTGTCCCAGACGACGTAGTCCGGTCCGAGCTTGAGCATCACGATGAAGAGGAAGAACGGATCGCACATCGAGTAGAGCGAGCCGCCGAAGTGGGTGCCGAAGAAGTTTCGGTTCCAGGCGTGGAGGCCCATCTGAACCGTCACCGCGCTCACGTCGGCGGAGACGCGGGTGATCCGGATCCCCGCTCCGGCGTAGGGCGGGTAGGCGTTGAGCGCAAGGAGCGTCGCGCGATCGCCGAGGAACCTGGAGACGCTCCGAACCCAATCGGCCATGGCGGATGATTACCTCAAAGCGGCGCCACGCCCGTGGCTATCGCTTGAAGCCGATCGGCCGCCTCGGCCGCGCCGGGGGCGTCATGATGGTGAGAATCGGCTGCGAGATGCGATTGACTGTGGTGATCGCCCCCATGCTGCAAACATGGCGAGGGGGGCTGACACTCGAGTTGGGGCGACAACTCAACTTTGAGGTCACAATTTGTGACCTCAAGTTGCTCAACCCGCCTCCAAGCCCAGTCGTTTGATCATCGTCCGCACCGTCCCGCCGGGATCGCGCGCCTTGCCGCGCCCGACCTCGCCCAGCAGCCGCGCCGCCTCCGCCGAGTTGCCGCGGCTGCGGCGCAGCGCCTCGGTGAGCGCCAGCCGTTCGAGCGTTTCGAGCTCCGCCTTGAGGTTCATCGTGCCCTCGGCGACGCGGCGCGCGACCTCGGCCGGGTTGCACACGCCCGAGCCGCCCACGCCCGGCTCCTTGCGCAGCAGCCGTCCTGGCAGGTCCGAGGCGAGCAGCGCCTCCCCCGCGCGCTTGGCGACCAGCGCGCCGTAGACGACGTTGCGCAGCTCGCGGATGTTTCCGGGCCAGGGGTAGGCGGCGAGCGCGGCGAACGCCTCGCGAGACACCGTGCGGACGCGCGCGCGGGTGGCGCCCTCGTCCTCGGCGTAGAACTTCTCGACCAGCTGGTTCACCAGCGCCTTCAGATCTTCGGTGCGCTCGCGCAGCGGGGGCAGCTCGATGCTCACCGTCGCCAGCCGCTCGTAGACGTCTTCTCCGAAGGTGCCGGCGGCGATCAACACCCGCAGGTCGCGGTTGGTGGCGGCGAGGATCCGGAAGTCGACCTTGTGCCAGACGCTCTCGCCCAGCCGGCTCACCACCCGGTCCTCCAGCACCCGCAGCAGCTTCACCTGCAGCGAATGCGGGGTGTCGTCGATCTCGTCGAGGAACACCGTGCCACCCTCGGCGGCCATCATCAGCCCGTCGTAGTCGCGCACCGCGCCGGAGAAGGCGCCCTTGGTGTAGCCGAACAGCTCGCCCTCCATCAGCTCGTTGGGAATCGCCGCGCAGTTGATCGGCACGAAGGTGCGCTTGACCCGGGTGCTCCACTGGTGAATCAGGCGGGCGGCGACCTCCTTGCCGGTGCCGGTCTCTCCGGTGAGCAGCACCGGCATCGAGGTGCGCGCCGCCTGGTAGAGCCGCTTGAGCAGCGCCTTCGCCGCGGCGCTGTCGCCGATGAAGCCGGGCGGGGCCTTGAGCTGCGGGTCGGGGGCGAACAGCTCGCGCAGCCGGGCCAGCAGCCGTTCGTCGCCGTCCTTCTCCGCCAGCGACACCACGTCGTACGCCCCGCGGCCGATCGCCTCCAGCGCCACCTCGGCGGACAGCTTCGCCTCGCTCACCCAGACCCAGCCGGTCGCCCCGCTTTGCGAAGCCGGCGCCGCGGCGCCCTTCGTCTGCACCACCCGGATCGCCGCCGCGGGGACAAGCCCCACCCCCAGCCCCTTCAGCGCCTGCGCCAGCGGCGGCTTCGGCGCGCCTCCCTTCCACTCGAGCTCGAACATGAACACGATTCAAACACGGAAGCGTCACGAAATAAATCGTGTCCGACGCCTCCGAGCCGCCTGATTCCAACCGTCTGGCCGTGGCGCAACCGCTGCACTTCCAGTCCGCACACGCATCACAAGGAGGCGGTCATGTGGGAGCTCTTCACGACGGGTCAGTGGGTGGCGGCCGCGGGTTTGGCGGTGCTGGGCGTTGGCCTGGTGCTGCTGCGCAGTGGAACCTGGGTCATCCGCGAGTACGAGTCGGGGCTGGTGGTGAAGAAGTTCGGCAAGTCACTGCCCCCGGGGCGGCTGATCGCTCAGAACGGTGAGGCCGGCTACCAGGCCGACCTGCTTCCGCCGGGCTGGCACTTCGGCCTGTGGAGCTGGAAGTACCGCATCGACAAGGTGCCGATGCTCACCATCCGGCCGTCGGAGATCGCGCTGGTGGTGGCGAACGACGGAGACGCGATTCCGTCCGAGCGGATCCTCGGGCGGGAGGTGGAGTGCGATGACTTCCAGAACTCGAGCGCCTTCCTCGCCAACGGTGGCGAGAAGGGGCGGCAGCTCGCCTTCCTCACGGCGGGCACCTACCGGATCAACCCGGCGCTGTTTCAGCTGGTGACCACCGACAACGCGGAACAGTTCGGGATGACCCCGGCGCAGCTGACCGTCTACGAGGTGGCACCCTCGAGGGTGGGGGTGGTCAACGTGCTCGACGGCCGTCCGATTCCGTCGGGAGACCTGGCGGGCCCTGAAGTCACCGGGCACGACAACTTCCAGCGGGGCCAGGCGTACATCGCGGCGGGCGGTTACCGCGGGCTGCAGGAGCAGGTGCTGCTGTCCGGCTCCTGGAACCTGAACCCCTGGTTCGTCCAGGTCGAGCAGGTGCCGATGACGGAGATCCCCATCGGCTACGTCGGGGTGGTGGTGAGCTACGTCGGCAAGGAGCATCTGGACCTCTCCGGCGAAGACTTCACCCATGGAGACCTGGTGGAGAAGGGCCGCAAGGGCGTGTGGATCGAGCCGTTGCTGCCCGGCAAGCACCCGGTCAACTCGAAGGTGATGAAGGTCGAGCTCGTCCCCACGACCAACATCGTTCTCAACTGGGCGAGCAGGACGGAGGCGCACCACTATGACGAGAAGCTGCAGCCGATCACCGTGCGGTCGAAGGACGGCTTGAGCTTCACCCTCGACGTGTCGCGGATCATCCACATCGGGATGAAGGCAGCTCCGCGGGTCATCTCGCGGGTGGGGTCGATGCAGAACCTGGTCGACCACGTGCTGCAGCCGACGGTGGCCAACTACTTCCGGAACTCGGCGCAGGAGGTGACGGTGCTGGAGTTCCTCTCGGCGCGCAGCCAGCGCCAGAAGGAGGCGTACGACAACATCAACAAGGCGATCGAGGCGTACGACGTGGAGTGCATCGACACGCTGATCGGCGACATCGTCCCGCCGGCTGAGCTGATGAAGACTCAGACCGACAAGAAGATCGCCGACGAGCTCCAGCGCACGTACGAGGTGCAGCGCGAGGCCCAGGTGAAGCGCCAGCTGCTCGAGCGTGAGACCGCGGTCGCGAACATCCAGGGCGAGGTCGTTCGCAGTGAGCAGATGGTGCGGATCAGCGAACGGAACGCGCAGGCGGTGGCGGAGACGGCGAAGGGCGAAGCGGCGCGGGTGCGCGCGGCGGCGGAGGCCGAGGCCGATTCGATGCGGATGAGAGGGCAGGCCGAGGCGGAGAGCACCCGGGCGGTGGGTGCGGCCCGGGCCGAGGCGTACGAGCAGGGCGTGAAGGCGATGGGTACGGAGGCCTTCACCGCGGTCCAGTTGGCGGGCATCCTCGGCGAGCACGGGGTGAAGCTGGTGCCGGACGTCTCGGTCACCGGCGGCGAGGGTGGCTCGAGCAGCGCGCTGGCTGGGGCGCTGCTGGGGAGGATGGTCGGGTCGGTCGCGGCTCCGGCGATGAAGCCGGTGCCAGTGAAGAACGGCCACGAAGTGAAGTGAAGGGAAGTGGCGGCGCCCTGCTTCGTGGGAGCAACCCCTCGGGGCAGGGCGCTCGTGTTAGGCGGGCGCGATGAGACTGCTCGCCACCTGCTGCCTGCTCGCCGCGCTCGGCTGCGCGCACCCGATGGAGCCGATGCACCACGGGGAGGGGATGCACCACCGCTTCGATGATCCGGCGGTGTGGGCGCCGCGGTTCGACGACCCCGGCCGCGACGAATGGCAGAAGCCGGACGAGGTGGTGAAGGCGCTGGCGCTCAAGGAGGACGCGAAGGTCGCCGACCTCGGCGCCGCCACCGGCTACTTCTCGGTGCGCTTTGCCCGGGCACTGCCGAAGGGCAAGGTCTTCGGCGTCGACATCGAGCCGAAGATGGTCGAGTACCTCGACGAGCGGGCGAAGCAGGAAGGGCTGCCGAACCTCGTCGGCGTGCTCGGCGCGCCGGAAGATCCCCGCCTGCCCGAGGCGGTCGACCTGGTGTTGGTGGTCGACACCTACCACCACCTCGATGACCGTCCCGGCTACTTCCGGCGGCTGCTGGACAAGCTCTTGCCCGGAGGCAAGGTTGCGATCATCGACTTCCGCCGCGGTCAGCCGATGGGACCGCCCGAAGCGCACAAGATCCCGGCCGAAGACGTGAAGCGGGAGATGCTCGAGGCCGGCTACCGCCTCGACGCGGAGCCAACGGTCTTGCCGAACCAGCACTTCCTCGTCTTCGCGCGGCCGTGAAGACCGCTGCGGTCAGTGGGGCCGCTCGACGATCAACCCCTCGATGTCCCGATAGTCGCGGGCGTTGCAGGTGAGCAGCGTCGCCTGCCGCTCGAGCGCGGCAGCGGCAATCGCGATGTCCACGCCATACCGCTTCGAGCCCTCGAGCTCACGAAACAGCTCGGCGGCACGTTGCACGCGCTCCTCGTCAAAGGCGAGCACGCCCTCGGGCCCGAGGAAGCGCCGCCCGACGGCGAGCTGCTGGGGAGTTCTCGGGCCGCGCTCGAACTCGTACCAAGCCAGGGCGCTCATCTCGAGCTCGGCGTCCGTCGAGACCAGCGCGGCGAGTCGTTCACGCTCGGCGCCCCTCCGGGTGAGCGCGTGGATCAGGTAGTCGGTGTCGAGGTGAAACCGGCTCACGTGGAGTCCCGGTCATCGCGGATCCGCGCCAGCTCGTCTCGCGGATCGTGTCCTTTGAAGAGGGTGATCAGCTGTAGGAAGGCCGCGGCGCGCTCTTTGATGCGGCGGTTGCGTCCCACTTCCAGCTCCTGCGACTCAACCTTGAGCAACGCACGGCGGATCGCTTCCGAGGGGGTCACTCCCCAGTGCGCCGCGAGCTTCTTCGCCGCGCGACGCTCCCTTTCTCCGAGAACAATCGTGGTTCGCCCGGTTGCCATCGGCCAAAACTAGCGGATGCATATGATATGCACAACCGCGAAGCCTCCCTCGAACTGCGCGCCACCGCTCTTCCAGCCGCACCACGGATTGAAGCATCGCCCTTTGCACCGCACGGTCAGGGGCTGCATGCCCGGCACGTCGGGTTCAGGCTTGTCGTCTGGTCCGAAGGCGCCGCAACCGGCCGCCCGCAAGGAGCAGGACCAGGCCGACCACACCGCTGCCTGCGCCGGTCGAACAGCCGCTGGCAGCGGGCAGCGGCTCCACCGCCGGTAAAGTGATCGCGCAGCCGCCGCTGGAGCAGGTCCCTCCCGCGCATGCGCCCCCGTCGCATGGGAGCGCGAGCAGGCACTTGTCCCCGTCGCGGTGGCGGCCGCAGAAGCCGGCGTGGACAGCGTCCACGGCGGCGCGGGCGTCGATGAACGGAGTCGTCCGCGCGTTCTTCGGGTCGACCCGCGGCGAACCGGTGCTCTTCAACAACTGCTCGAGCTGATCGGGACTGAGCGAAGGGTCGACCTCGAGCATCAAGGCTGCCA
>JAYVRT010000107.1:0-8288 GCA_043776025.1 Archangiaceae bacterium
CGGTCGTCTTCGACCCCCTGCGCTCCCGGGTCTGGCTGCCGCGCTGACGACGCCGTCAGTCGAAGGGCCAACCAGCGAAGAGCACCGCGCTCGGCATCCCGTGCAGGTACGCAGTGATTCCGACGGCGTGCTTGTTCTTTGCGAGAAAGGCGTCGATGCCTCCGTCGATCGCCTTCTTCGTCGGGTGCTTCGAGCCGAAGTGATCGTGCAGCTCCTTCGCCGACAGCACCCAGCAGGTGCCTGGCTTCGACTCGTGCGCGATCGCGTCGACGTCGAGCACGCTCCGGGTGCCCACCTCCCCTGCCCGCTTGCGCAGCGTCGCGATCGGCTCGTCACCGGCGATCTGCTTCTGGGCATCGTCGAGGGTCTGCTCGATCGTCTTGTTCCAGTTCCGCCAGGTCTTCCAGCTCTCAGCACGCATCGGTCATCCTCTGGGTGTGGTGAGGCGCGAGAGCCTAGCCCAGCAGCGCGTCGAGGAAGGCCCCGAGGTCGTCGAACGCGTGCAACTGCGCGCCGTCGTCGTCGCGATCAACCGCTTTCCAATTCACCACCCGCGCCTCGGAGCGCAGCAGGGTCAGGCTCCCCTGCAGATCGCTTCCGCTGCCGATCTCGAGCCCGTCCTCGCCCTCGGCCCACTCGGCGATCGGCCGCAGCACCGCCGTCTCGCCGACGCTCAACCCGTCTGCGACACAGACCATCGCCGCCAGCTCGCGCGGGAATGCCGCCGACCGCTCGACCTCGAACGTCAGCGCCGCTTCGTAGAGCGCGTCACGGTCGCTCTTGCCCCAGACCACCATCTTTCCCTCGGGCTGCAGGCCGAGGAATTCGAACTTCAGCGGCCGCTTACCCCGCGCCGCTTCGCGCCAGTACGAGATCCGCCGCTGCCAGTCGGCGTCGAGGCCGTCGGTCGTCCCCAGCGGCTCGCAGCGCAGCTTCGGCAGCTGCATTCGGAGGAAGCTCAGCCCCAGCCGCCGGCCGGCCTTGTCGAGGTGGTACTGGTCGAGCGGCGAGGTGAGACGATCACGCCAGCCCTTCAGTTCGGTCTCGATCGCCTCCACCAACTCTTGGTGCCGCGCGGGCTCGACGCTCCGGGGATCGATCCCGAAGACCTGCTTCGTCTTCAGGTGGCTGCCAAACGCGAGGTGGCAGGCCATCAGGTTCTCCACCTCGACGGTCGCCACCGGCTGTCGGCTGGAAGAACGGATCCGCTCGAGCAGCCAGGGACCGAGCTCCTTGCTCGGCGGCGCCTCCGCCCGCGCGACGGCTTGCCTCGGCTCGTCAAGCAACTCCACCCGGGTGGCGCGCCGGCCGCCGAGCGGGTGCGGCTCGGCCTCGACCACCTCACAGCGGTGCCCGACCGACGGCTGGAGGTGCCGGAAAGCGTTCTGACCGACGCGGACCTCGTCGCCCCCATCGAGGCGGATCCTGCCGACGCCGTCGGATTGGCTCCACGCGATCAGTGTTCCGTGGTCGGGCACGCGGGCGAACTCAAGTCCCAATCCCGACTGCCGACAAGGTGGGAGCCCGCTGCCTCCGTGCCTACCTCCAGAATTCCCCGGGGCGGCGTTGGTCGTTGACTTCACTCCCTCGCGCGCCTACCCGGCTCTCCTGATGGCGGGCGAGCGTTTTCACCGAGGCCTCCTTTGGCGCTGGGCGGCGCTCGCCACCGTGGCGCTGGCGGGCCTCGCGTGGGCGCACGACGCGGACGTGATCTACGTGCTGCTGACGGAGCCCGCTCCCGGGCCCGAGGCGCGGATGGAAGAGGTGGTGACCCTGACGGCGGGCACCTTGAGCCAACTGGCGCCGGTCGACGCCGACGGGGACGGGGCCCTGTCGCAGGCGGACCTCGACGCGCGGGCCGACGCGATCGTCGCCGGGGTCTGGAACCAGATGCCGTTGGAAGCCGGCGTCCCGTGCGCCCGCGGGGCCGAACGGGCAATCCTGCGCGATGGCTACGTCGAGCTCGTCGCCCAGTACACCTGTCCCCCGGGCCCGCTGAGCCAGGAGTTCAGAATCCTCAACGTGCTGACGAGCAACTACCGCGTGGTCCTCGGCCGCCAGCTCGAGGGCGAGCGCGACCGAGATTTCGCCCAGGGCAACAAACAGCGGCTGTTGATCAGCCCACACCCGCCGCGGGGGCTCGAGCCGCCTGCCGCCACGTTCGGTGGAGGAGCCGCTTCGGTCGTCGCGTCGCCCGGAGTGACCTTGCTGTGGCTGTGGGCGCTGCTGATGGCCGGGTCGCTGGCCGCCGCGGGCCGGCGCACCGCCGCGGTGGTGTTGCCCGGCGCCATCGCTGCGCTCGCGGCGTCGCAGCTTGCCGCGCCGGCGCTGCCGATGGCGGGGATCGTGGTCGGGGTCATCGTCGCCTTCGGCGCCCTGATGAAGGGAGCCGAGCGGTGGGCAGCGTTCGGTCTGGTGGTGCTCTCGGCGGCGCACGGGCTGGCTTTCGCGGCTCCGATCCAGAGCAGCCTGCAGTTCCAGCTCGGCAGAGCGGGCGCGCTGGTCGGCCTCGCCGTGGTCGCCATCCCGGTCTTGCGAATCATCGCTCGCCGGCCGGTGCTCAAGCGCCGGCTCGGCGTCGCCCTGGTCTGCGCCGCCCTCGCTGGGTTCGGCTTCTTCGGGTTCTCTCTGCTCTACCCCGCGGCAGGGGGCTGAACCGGCCGCTCAGGGCCCGCCATCGGCGGGCAGCGGCGTGGTGGAGCAGGTCTGCGGGTCGTAGGTGGCGTGGGCAAATTGGCCAGGGAAGATCCGCCGGGTGCTCAGGTCGGCGCTCAGCGGCGCGCTCTTCCCACACTCACCCCGGAGGGTGCTCGATTTGAGGACCAGCTGAAGCACCGTCGTTTCATCGAAGGCCTCAATCGAGGAAGAAGGTGGCGGTCAGCCGCGCGGTGAACGGATACGCGGGCGTGGAGTCGACGTCTTCGCACCCGTAGAACCGACCGTTGGCGGGGCTTCCGTCGGCGGCGGTCGCGAGGCGGGCATTCTTTCCGCAGGAGAAGCCGCCCGGCACCGCCGCGCCCAGCGCGGGCTCGGTGCGCAACCGGCTGACGGTCGCGAACTGGGCCGCGCGGTACGAGCCGTTGAAGAGGTTCTCGATATCGAGCGCGACATCGAAGCGGCGGTGACGGAAGCCGAGGTGCAGGTCGAACTGGGTGAAGCCCGGCGCTACCAGGGCCCCGTCGTCGGTCGCCGGCCGGTCGCCGATTCCATAGAAGCGCAACCCGCCGCGGATGATGCCCGGCCCGAGCGCATGTCGCCCCGAGACCCCGCCGGACCAGGTCTCCCTGGGCGCCAGCGCGAGCCCGCCCCCGTTTTCGCGGTCCTGGCTGAACTGAGACTTGGTGAGGGTGACGTCGAGATCCGCCGCCAACCACGATGTGAACTCGAAGCGGGTCTCGAGCTCGAGCCCCTGTCGGTGGGTGGGCCCGTTGACCCCGGTGGTGCCCTCGTCGCCGGCCCAGACGGTCTCGCCGGCGAGATCCAGCTGCCAGAGCGACGCGGCGATGTCCCAGCGATTCCAGAAGCGGCCGCGGGCTCCGAGTTCCTCGCCGACCGCGCGCGTCAGCGGCGTCACCGAAGGGCGGGCGAAGGCCCCGCGAACATCGTTGGAATGAAAGCCATGGCCGTAGTCGACAAAGAGCTCGAGCTGGGCGTTGGCAAATTGTAGCGGGCTGACGACAGCGGCGAGCTTCGGGCTGAACTGCGCCGCTCCTCCGACGCCGCTGATCGGCGCCGCCGGGTCCGCGACCGGAAGCCGGTTATCGACAGCGAACGAGAGCGAGTCCGCCCGGCCACCGAGGTTCACCCGCAGCCAACGGAAGGGAGCGATCTCCTCATTGAGGTAGGCGCCGATGAAGGTCTCGTGGACATCGTTTCCCCGAATGGCGCTCAGCTGCCGGCGCTGAACGCTGCTCCAAAGCTCCTCGTGAATGTCGTCGCTGCGCAGGTCAGCGCCGATCTTCGTGTCGAACCGCCAGCTGCCGAAGTCATGGATGATCCGGTAGCTCAGCTGCGCGCCGTAGAAGACGCGGCGGTCGATCTGCTCGATCTCGTCTCCATTGTCGGGGTCGCGGAGAAAGAGGGTGAAGTTCGAGAAGAGGTTGAACCGGTAGGTCGCGACGTAGGCCATGGCCTTCAGCTCGCTCTTCTCGGTCGGCTGGGCCTTGAACTGGAGCGCCAGTTGATGGCGCGCCGTGGCGCCCCCTTCGGCGGGGTCGATCGAGCCGAAGCGGGAGACCAGCCCCTGGTCGACGGCGCGCGCGGGGATCTGCCCCGAGCCGTGCCAGTCGCCGCCGTAGCTCATCTCGGTCACCGACAGCTCGGACGAAGCGGTGGGGTGGAAGGTGAGCTTGTTGAAGAGCTTGTAGCGGTTCCAGTTCTCCGGGTTGTCGAACGGGCCGTTCGCGCGCCCGACCTCGACGGCGAAGGTGGCGCTCAAGGAGTCGAACTTCGGGCTCGCGATCAACAATGCGCGATAGGTCGGCGAGCCTTGGCCCGGCGTGCCCCCGAACCCGAGCCCGACCGAGCTGTGCTCGAACTCGGTGCGGGTGGTCATGTTGACCGTGCCGGCGGTGGCGAAGTCTCCCTGGTTGGCGAAGTACGGTCCCTTGGTGACTTCGACCTTCTCGACCACCTCGGGGATGATGAAGTTCGTGTCGGCGAACCCCTGGCCGTGGGCGTGGGAGACCATGTTGATCGGCACCCCGTCGATCGACAGCGCGAGGTCGGTGCCGTGGTCGGCGTCGAAGCCGCGCAGGAAGTACTGGTTCGCCTTCCCGCCTCCGGAGTGCTGGACCATCACCAGCCCCGGAGTGACGCGCAGGATGTCCTGCACGCTCCCGATCGGCCGGAGCTGAAAGTCACGGTCGCGCACCGAGAAGGACGAGGCGGCGGAGATCGGACGCTGTCCCAGGACGACCGTGGTGTTTGCCGGGGTCGCGGCGGGCACCGAGGCCTCGGGCGGAGGCGTGAACTCCGAGACGTACTTGACCACCACCGGCGTCGGCACCCCGTGGTGACGTGCCGGCTCGAACAGGTACTGCTTCGCGGCAGCGACCGCGGCCTCGTCGAACCCGTGACCTCCCGCCTGGGTGACGCGAATGTCGACCACCTTCCCGTCTTCGTTGATCAGCAGCTCCATCCCCACGGCCGCCCCGATGCGCTTGGCGAGGGCCTCGGGCGGGTAGGCGGAGTCGACGCGCGACTTGAGAAACGGAGGCGTCAGCGCCGAGCCGCCGTCGAGGTCCCAGAGCCCTCCATCGCTGAATTCGGGACCATGGGCAAAGGCGAGACGGGTGAAGCCAATGACGAACAACGCACACAGCCGCGTGCTGGTGGACAAGAGACACCTGCGAAGGGTGATGGGGGGGACCGGCGACGACGTGAACGGATCAACCGTCGGTCGCTACGGGCCCTGCGGCTGCGCGGTGCCATCCACCCGGTCGAGATCGACCGGCGAAGGCCCGAGCAGAACGATCGGCGCGAGGCGCACCAGCACCAACACCAGCGCCGGCGAAACCGGCGGCGAGGTGAAGAACGCCTTGCCGTGCTCGAGGCTTCCTTCACCGTGGGCGCCGGGGGTGGCCGGGCCATGAGAATGGCCGTGCGCCTTCAGCGGCAGCGAATGCGCGGACGCCAGTTGCCGCGGTGACTCCAAGTCAGGCGCGTGGGCGACCGACAGGTGAACCAGCGGCGCCGCGACCAGCGCCCAACCGAGGAGCAGCGCCCCGAGGAAGCCAAGCTCGCGGCGGTCGTGGCGAAGCATCGCGCTCGGCGTCTACCCCAACCGACGCCAGGGCGCGGTCTTTCTTGGGGGCGCCGGTAGATGGGCAAGCCCGAAGCCGTGGTCAGCACGACGCAGTCCGAATCGAGTTCAGCCATCCGCAGCCGACAAGCGTCCGCATCAGACATCGGCACCGACTGATACTTGCGCGTCACAGCTGCGCCCGATTTCGTTGACTTCACCCCCTCGCGCGCCTACCCGACTCCCCGAAGATGGCGGCGGATCCCGTTGGGGAAATTCTCGGTCGGCTCGAGGCCCACCGGCGGGCGCGGGTGGTCGGCCTGCACCACGGCGCGCGCGGCTGGGTCCTCTCCCAGCTGTCCACGCGCCTCGGCGCCCCGCTGCTCTGCGTCGCTGCCGACGACGACGCCGCCGAAGCGCTCGCGGCCGACCTCGCCTTCTTCCTTGGCGGCGAGGGGACCCCGGGCGCGCCGACGGTGATCCACCTCCCCGCCGACGAGGCGATGCCGTGGGACGAGCTGGTGCCCGACGCCACCATCGTCACCGAGCGGCTCGGCGGGCTGTTTCATCTCCGCCACGGCTCGCGCGCGCGGGCGCTGGTGGTGCCCGCCCAGGCGCTGGCGAAGAAGGTGCTGCCGCCGCAGGTCATGGCCTCGCTCTCCCAGCGGATCCACCCGGGCGAGGAGCTCTCCCGCGACGCGCTCGCCCTCCAGCTGGCGGAGATGGGCTACCGCAACGTCCCGCTCGTCGAGGACGTCGGCACCTTCTCGGTGCGCGGCGACATCCTCGACGTCTACCCGCCGCTGCTGGAGCAGCCGGTGCGCCTCGAGCTGTTCGGCGACACCATCGAGTCGATGCGGCCGTTCGACCCCGAGACCCAGCGCACCCCGGCCGACGCGGCGAAGGTCACCGAGCTGCTGCTGCTGCCCGCCCGCGAGCTGTTCTTCAGCGCCACCACCCGGCGCCGCGCCGAGGCGAGCCTGCGCGAGCTGGCGGAAAAATCCCACGTGCCGACCTCCCGCGTCCGCGAGCGCATCGAGCAGGTCCGCGAGAGCATCGGCGCCGCGGGGATGGAAGGCCTGCTCCCCGGCTTCTTCGAGGGCGGCCTCAGGCCCCTCTTCGACTACCTGCCCTCGTGGAGCGCCACGCCCCCGCTGGTCTTCGTCGACGACCCCAACGCCGTCGAGCAGGCGCTGGAGCACACCTGGGCGGAGGCCGAGCGCAGCCACGAAGAGGCCGTCACCCGCGGCGAGCTCACCCTGCCCCCCGACGCCCACTTCCTCAAGCCCGACGAAGTGCTGGCGGCGCTCGCACGCCACCCGCGCCTCGAATCCGGCGGCCTCGCGCTCTCCGCTGGCCCCGACGACGCCCCCGCGGTGGCGATCGCCTTCCCCACCAACGCCGACCTCCACGAGCAAATCACCCGCCACCACGGCGAAGAGGGCGCGCTCAGCCCCCTGCTCACGCGGCTCAAGCAGTGGCGCGACGAGGGCCTCACCGCGGTCATCGCCTGTGGCACGGCCGGCACCGCCGAGCGGCTCAAGCGTCTGCTCGCCGATCGCGAGGTGCCGATGAAGCTGCACCCCGGGGCGCTCCCCGCCCAGCCCGCGGCGCTCTTCGACGCCAGGTGCCTCGCCCACGTCTTCATCGGCGAGCTGACCCACGGCTTCGTCGATCGCGACGGCCGCCTCGCGCTCCTCACGGAGGAGGACCTCTTCGGCGCCCGGGTGCACCGCAAGGTCCGCCGCCGCAAAGGAGACACCGGGTTCTCCGCCGCCTCGTTCAAGGATTTGAAAGAAGGCGACCTCGTCGTCCACTCCGAGTTCGGCGTCGCCCGCTACGCCGGGCTGACCAACATGGCGGTGCAGGGCGTCCCCAACGACTTCCTGCTGCTGGAGTACGCCGGCAAGGACAAGATCTACCTCCCCGTCGGGCGGATGCGGCTGATCTCCCGCTTCACCGGCGGCGATCCGTCGACGGTCGCGCTCGACAAGCTCGGCAGCGACGCCTGGAGCAAGACCCGGGCGCGGGTGCGCGAGACGCTGCTGAAGATGGCCGCCGAGCTGCTCCAGCTCTACGCCGCCCGGCGCGCCCACCCCGGCCACCGCTTCAAGGAGCCCGACCGCTACTTCCGCCAGTTCGAGGCCGACTTCGAGTTCGACGAGACCCCGGACCAACAACGGGCGATCGACGAGGTGATCGCCGACATGCTCAAGCCCGAGGTGATGGACCGCCTCGTCTGCGGCGACGTCGGCTACGGCAAGACCGAGGTCGCGATGCGCGCCACCTTCAAGGCGGTGCTCGACCGGAAGCAGGTGGCGATCCTCGTCCCCACCACCCTGCTCGCCCACCAACACTTCCACTCGTTTCAGAAGCGCTTCGCCGGCTACCCGGTGACGGTCGACGTCGTCAGCTCGCTGCGAAAGCCTGGCGATCTGCGCGAGGTGCTAAGGCGCGCGGCCGAAGGGCGGGTCGACGTGCTGATTGGCACCCACAAGCTGCTCGGGGGCGACGTCTCCTTCAAAGACCTCGGGCTGCTGGTGAT